>CAZNWQ010000022.1:0-16562 GCA_964576965.1 uncultured Dehalococcoidia bacterium | reverse complement strand
CTACAATTATATCTTGTAGCCTATTTTGATATTCATGATGGTCAGGATTTGGCATGTCGGTTGGTAAACATAATAATACTGCCTTCTGATAATTAAATGGAGATTCCACACTAATTTCCTCTGCCTCTATTAGTCCTAATCTGTCTTTCGTATATTCAAAATTCCCGTTTGTACTCAGAGTGGCACTAGTTATTATTACAGAATCTTTCTTAGAAAAAAGTTTCTCTTTTAGAATTTCCCCTACATGTAAAGGCGCAGTATGTAGGTTGACATCTTCATTGTTCGATTCTGTGGTCACCCAGTATATGTTTCCTGAGTGAGGATCTATTACAAAGTCGTACAGTGCTTTCTTGAACTCATCTAGTTTTGTTGTAATATCAGATATGTCGGTCGTTAGTAGTAAGCTGTCTGCCGCATTCTTTTTGGGAGTGTTCTCTAACGCCAGGGACAGGTCTAAAAAACTTTCTTTCAAATCTAATAAAGCAGCATTATTTTGTTCCCAAGAGACTTCAATGGTGGACCAATCGGGTTGTGTTCTCGTAGCACGGTTAATTCTAAGAATTGTTTGTCTACGGTCTTTTGATAAATCTTGATTCATAACAAAATCAAACAACGTATTCCAGAGGATTTTGTTCGCATCTTCTAAACTTTTCAGGTTCAATCTTATTTTCCCAACCACTTTAGTTAGGATGTCTTTTCTTGATCCCGCTTCAAATTTTTCTAGAGCCACTATAGTTTTAGAAACAATGCCCTTTGAGTCATTGGTTTCATTTAGCCAGTCGACGAGTTCTCTAGATGATATTTTGGAACCATATTGATTTGTGGCTTCTTCTTCCAGATTATGCGCTTCATCTATTACTAAATCGTTATAGTTTGGAATTACACCTCCACCGTCTATGGCATCTCTCATTAATAGTGCATGATTTACTACTACAATATGAGATTCTTCTGCCTTTTGTCTGGCAATGGCCAAGAAGCATTTACTTGATCTAGTTTGGTGATGCGAGGGGCAATCATTAGAGTAGGCCGACGATATTTTGCTCCATAGAATCCGATCTCTGGCCGAGAGGTTGATTTCATTCCTATCGCCTGAATTGGTATCGTTTATCCAGGTTACTAGCTTAGCGGCGAGTCTTGCTTCATCTTTAGAAAAGGAGTCTTCTCTTAAAAGAGTCTCCCACTTTTCAAGGCAAAGATAATTGTCTTTGCCTTTTAGTAATGAGAAATTTAACTTGTAATCCGTGTCTACGAATCTGGTTAGAGCTTTCTTAATGGTAGGCAGGTCTTTATTTATGAGTTGTTCCTGAAGGTTAATGGTGTTGGTTGATATAACTACCCTGCTGTTTTGCTCTAGTGAGAAAAGTATTGCTGGTAGCAAATAAGCCATAGATTTACCAATACCGGTTCCGCCTTCTACTAAAAGTGTGTCACTGTTATTTATTGCCTTGTAGACCTTGCATGCGAGTTGGTTTTGTTGAGGTCTTTGGGTGTAATTTTCGATAACTGAACTCAGTGGACCTTTCTGATCAAAGAACAAAGTTATTATATCATCTCCAGTTGATGTGCCAATATGGTTGGCATTGGCAGCGGTTTTTTCATTGTGGCTATGTATGTGTGATTTTTCGGTTTTGCATTCAATTTTGGAGTCTCTATTGGATGGAGCATCTAATGTACTGGAATTTATTGTGGTGAAAAATGTTTTGAGATGACTATCTGATTTGGAATATATGTTTCGGATTTGATTTAGTAGTGTTTTATCTAATTTAGATACTAGAGATTTCAGTTGCAAGAAAACAGAACTTGTAATTGCAGCATCTGATAATGCTCTGTGAGGGTTGTTGTGGGTAATATTTAGTTCTCTTGCCAAGGATCCGAGTGAGTAATCTTTAGCACATGGTAATATTATATGGGCAATATCTCTGGTATCGTAATATTGATTCAGTAATGTTAGTCCTTTATTAGACAAAAATCCAAGATCGAATTCGATATTTTGGCCAATTATAATGTCATTACCAATGAAAGATTCCAAATCTTGGGACACCATAGAAAAGGCTGACGCATTGTCAACTTCATATTGCTTTATACCAGTTAAGTCCTTTATAAACTCAGGAAGTTTTTTGTAAGGGTTAACAAGGGATTCATATTCGTCTATGATGCCAGTTTCATTAAATCGGACTGCGCCAATTTCTATTATCTCGTCCGTTTTGTTGTCGAGGCCTGTAGTTTCTATGTCCAGTGATATGTAAATATTATTAGCTCCAGATCGTATTGCAAACTATACACGTGTGTTTTCGTGCAGATATCGATCAATTTTGTGTAATGTTTTAGATATTATAGGATTATAACCGAGTGCCGCTAGTTTTTCCGATATTCTCTTACTTTCATTCGTAGATTTTGTGAATGTAAATAGAGAAGGTCCACTGCCAGAAAGTTGTACCTGAGAGGCACCGGATTCGATCATGGCTTTTTCGGCGAATGATATCTCTGGGAACCGTGCGATTGCGACCTTTTTGAAGACGTTGTACATAGGGTAATGGGTTGGGAGTTTCCCTGCTTCAATGAGTTTAGCAGTTTTGAATGAAAGTTTCCCGTCAGTGTAGTCTTTTATGGATATACGATTGTACATATTCTTGGTTTTTTCCTCAAGATCAATTTTAGGAACCACCAATACCATATTAATGGGTTTCACGCTTTTGATTTGGGTTATTGTGTCTCCTTTTTGTTCAGCAATACATGAAGGACCATTTAAAAAGAATGATACGTCGGAGCCTATTTTTTTTGCCAACATAGTTAGAGTATCTTGGTTTAAGTTTAAAGCCCATAATTGGTTTAATGTTAATAGAGTTATTGCTGCGTTACTGCTGCCACCTCCCAACCCTGAGGAAACAGGTATAATTTTCTCAAGGTGTATGTCTGCACCATATGGATGTTCCGAATACTCTTTAAGCAAACGAGCTGCTTTCAACACCAAATTTTGATCATTTTGTATAATAGGCATATTGCATGTAAAGTTGATATGCTGACTAGAGCTGTGTTTGAATGACAGAGTGTCACATAATTCTATGGCCTGCATCACAGATACTATTTGATGGTATCCATCTGGAAACCGTCCTATTATTTCAAGAGTTATGTTGATTTTGCCAAAAGATTTTGCCGTCAACAAATTTTGTTTCTCCTGAAAGCGAGATATAATTTTCCCCAATCTGATAAATCCAAAGATTGGGCTCTCAGTTTAGGGTCTATGCCCACATCTTCAATCAGAGTTTTAATGAATTGAGTAGAGGCATCGTAGCTGTTTGACAAAGAGTTCGGCAGTTGCTTCCTTGCACTAACAAACCCGGCCTTGATTAAGCTGAAAAATCGATCTTGATCCTTCAATTTAAGTAATGGTTCGCTGTAAACTAACATCTTAACTATGGCAGACATTACCTTTGGTTTTGGTCTGAATGAATCGGGTTTTATATATCCTATAATTTCTGGCATGCAATACAATTGTACTGCCAATGATAAGGTCCTCATTTTGCCTTTAGCTGCAACCATAGACTCAGCTACTTCTTTTTGTACTGTAACTACTAACAAGTCGGGTTTGTGGGTAGATTCAAGAAACTTTCTCACTATTGGGTTGGCGGCATAATATGGCAAATTTGCCACAACTTTGTAGGGTTTTGTAACCACAGAATGGTCCCATGTCAGAGCGTCGCAGTTTATTATCTTTAAATTGTGTATATCTTGAAATTTGTGTTCAAGAAAATTTGTCAGATGCCTATCTTTTTCGACTGCTATGACTGATTTGGCTCGTTCGGTCAATAGTTTCGTTAATAGACCAGTACCTGGACCTATTTCCACAACGGTGTCTGAAGATTTTAAATCTGCAGCATTCACAATCTTATTCAAGTCTTTTTGGCTCACCAAAAAATTTTGTCCAAGTGATTTCTTGGGTTTTATTCCATCCTCGGATGCTTGCATATTAGTCATGTGTAACCGTTACTCCTGAAGCTGAAGGTCGAAAAAGGCTGTGCACCCCCTTTCGACCTATTACAGATATCTTGCAACTGCAGGTGACTCAAACCAGGTTGCCTCGGAGCACCCAAAGGTTTCTACTTACCGCTGCTTCCTTCCGGATCTGACGGAGTTCGCAGGCCTTTGTCGCCCAAGACCCAGTTATCTACATCGACCCGAAGTTGTAGAGGATATGTGCAAAGACCTAGAGAGGGAATTCCACCCCGCTATAGCGGATTGCAGGTAAAGGGCACCGCTAGCTCCCCGTGTAGCACAGCCTAAGGTTATCCTAGTTCAGCAATCAGGTGGATGTCAAACTTAACGGCGGTTAGATGACTGCTACGGGTAAACAGTTTGGATTATGGTATGTAATTGGTTATTCTTTGTCTAATGACTCGAACAATATTTCTATGGTTTGTTCTGTCTCTGATTCAGAAAGCACATACCCAGCTATCTGGTTTTGTGCAACACCGTCAGCCTTAAGTAAAAGTTGTCCGATTTTACCGTCTGGGCACGGTTGTCCAGTTTCGTATTTTTCACCTGTTGGTAATATAAGGGAGTTTTCTGTGATTTTCGATCCAGTTCCTGCCATGAATCTGGCGATAGTAGCATTGGATCCAGCTTCTCTAACATGGGTTGGATGTATATGTATAACCCCATCTCCATGTGTGTGGATTCCGCCGGATGAGTAAGGGAAGTCCGTTATTTTTTCGCCACAGACTCTGACGGCATATTTTGCATGAAAATGGTCTCCAACATTTGGTCCTATTTGGGCTTCAGATCCTGTGAACAATATCAGCATAGCAGAGACTGCACCTATGGCAACTACAACTATCGATCCAATTATGAGACCTCGACGGCTGAGTTTAGGAGCTCTTCTTTCGCCTCTACGGCGATCTTCTCTACCTTCTCTTCTTAGTATAACCATGATAACGAGATATCATTCTATCATAGCTAATGTATATTTGTGTATGGGTTCTTGGTTTGTATGAATATTCGAAGATTCATGTATAATTAACGTGCTCGTTTTTGATTTTAGTTTCAAGGGGATAATATGACTACGCTTGAAGAAGCAATACAGGTAGAGAAAGAACTTCAAAAAGTGGTTCGTGGAGATATCAAGTTTGATAAATATTCGCGTATGATGTATAGCACTGATGCCTCTATCTACCAGATGGAGCCTATAGGAGTTGTTCTGCCGAAAGACGCAGATGAAGTTGCTGAAATAGTGCGTGTTTGTCACGATAGCAAGACCATTTTTCTGCCTAGAGGTGGCGGTACAAGTTTGGCTGGCCAAACGGTTAATCACGGTGTAGTCATTGATTTTACAAAATACATGAATCGAGTGTTATCAGTTAATGTTGAAGAAAAGTGGGCTCTAGTTGAACCAGGTATTACTATAGATGGCTTGAACGCTGCAATTAAACAGTATGGCCTATATTATACTCCAGATCCTACCACTAAGAGCCGCGCCACAATCGGAGGGTCTTTGGGTAATAATTCCTGTGGAGCCCATTCGGTTGTATATGGAAAGACATCAGATCAAGTTATGGAACTGGACGTGGTCTTATCAAATGCAGAGCGAGTTCATTTTGGTGATGTTGAAAGCCCGGCATTAGAGAAGATTCTGTCTTCTCCCGATGATACTTTAGAAAACAAGATATATTCTGAGACTCTACGATTGGCCACAGAGCACGAATCTGAAATAGATCTGAGATACCCAAAGATTCAAAGGAGAGTATCTGGCTACAATCTGGACTTCTTGCGGGATGGTGGCCCAATAAATATGTCTCGTATGATAGTGGGATCCGAGGGTACCCTAGGGATGATAACCGCTGCCAAAGTGAAGTTAGAACCTATACCTACTCATCAAGGTCTGGCTGTTCTACATTTCGAGGATCTATTTAAATCCATGGAAGCTACCGTGATGATATTGGACCATGAGCCTTCTGCTATAGAACTTGTGGATAAGATGATTTTGGATAGGAGTAGAGAATCATTAGGATTTTCTCGGCTGACCACTTTTATACAAGGAGATCCACAAGCAATATTGTTGGTAGAGTTCTTTGGTGAAAGCATGGAGGAAATAGAATCCAAGATCGATAATATGAACCACGCTTTGCAGAGAAGAAACCTATCTTATGCTTGTCTCAAAGCCATGAGCCCGGGCGAGCAGAAAAATGCCTGGGCAATAAGGTCCGCTGGGTTAGGTCTGTTAATGAGTGTAAAGGGGGATTCTAAACCCTTACCATTTGTGGAAGATACAGCTGTTTCGCCAGAAAAATTACCAGAATATGTTCGTAGGTTTGATAGTATTGTTAGATCTCATAATACTTATGCTGGATATTATGGTCATGCTAGTGTTGGGTGTTTACATATACGGCCCATGATTAACATAAAATCCGAAAACGGGTTGAAAGATTTGGTTTCAATCTCCAACGAAATCAGCGATTTGGTTTTGGAATTTAACGGATCTATGAGTGGAGAACATGGAGACGGAATAGTGAGAGGAGTGTGGACTGAGAAAATGCTTGGGTCCACTCTATACCAAGCATTTAAAGACCTAAAGAACACATTTGATCCTCACAACATACTTAATCCTGGCAAAATTATAAACACGCCTCCTATGACTGAGAATTTGCGATTGAGTCCTCAATACCGAGCCTCTGAGCCTTCAACAATATTGGATTTCAGTAAGGAAGGCGGATTTGCCCGTGCTATTGAAATGTGTAACGGGGTCGGTGAGTGCAGAAAACACCTAACTGGTACGATGTGCCCTTCTTATATGGCTACCAGAGATGAAGAACATTCCACTAGAGGTCGTGCTAATGCACTGAGGTCCGTACTTTCAGGTAAGATCTCGTCTGATACTTTTGAAAGCAAAGGACTTTTTGACGTGATGGATCTTTGTCTGGAATGCAAAGCATGTAAAGCAGAATGTCCATCGCAAGTGGATATGGCTAAATTAAAATATGAATTTCTCAATACTTACTACTCAAACAAAGGGTATCCTTTGAGATCAAAACTGTTTGCTAACATCGGATTCTTGAGTAGGTTTGGCAGTTACTTTGCCCCCTTTTCTAACTGGATGTCAGATTTACAGATCAGTAGATGGTTTTTGGACACATTCCTGAAAATAGATAAGAGAAGACCTCTTCCTCATTTTGTAAGGAACACATTTCCCAAGAGATTCAAAAACCGGAGTTCAGAATATGGTAAGAAAATCCAAGGTAAAGTTGTTTTATTCAACGATACATTTATGAACTATAACTACCCTAGTGTTGGCGATGCGGCAGTAAAGATAATGGAAAGGACCGGATTTGAAGTGATTTTGGTTGACCGGAAATGTTGCGGTCGGCCAATGATATCCAAGGGAATGTTGGACAAGGCCAAAGACAATGCTAGATATAATGTGGATCTGTTATATTCTTATGCCTCAAACGGGGCATATATAGTGGGTTGTGAACCAAGTTGTTTGTTAACTCTTAGAGATGAATATCCTGACCTTTTGAAGGACGAAAAATCAAAAATTGTGGCTGATAAGGCACTGCTAATCGAGGAATTCTTGCATATGCTAGATAACGAAGGAAGGCTTAGTTTAGAATTCAAAAAGACAGAGCAGGAGATCTTGTTTCACGGTCATTGTCATGCCAAGGCTTTAGTTGGTAATGGCCCTACGTTGTCGGTGTTAGGCATGGTAGAAGGATTAAAAATCCGAGAGATTGACTCTGGCTGTTGTGGCATGGCTGGAGCCTTTGGATATGAAAAAGAACATTATGATGTTTCAATGAATATAGGATCTCAGAGACTATTCCCTACTGTGAACACCTCCAACGATGACACGGTTGTTGTGGTTAGTGGAACTTCTTGCAGGCAACAAATACAACACGGAACCCAACGTAATCCTTTGCATGTTATTGAGTTTTTGGCGAGCTTGTTAAAATGATATCCAATCAAAGTAAACCAAACTTACAGTATGCGTTTTTCTGTTCTGATTTTATTGAAAGTAAAGATCAAGTTTCGGCGGTTGGGATATTAGATTGGGCGGATGTGAGAGGTACCATTAAGAGTACGGAGACGATTCCGGAAAAAATATTTCCGCTTAAAATGGTTCTTGGAATAAATGGCCCTCCAGGGACATATGCTCTAAAACTTGTTATATCCAAACCTTCCGGAGGAGTGTCAGCTGCTGTAGATTTGGAACAATTCAACATTTTGCCCGATGAATATTTACACAGATGCATAGCTAATTTGGATATGGAAGTTTCAGAGGACGGTTTATACCAATTTAATGTGCTTGTGAATAATACAAGCATTGGTATCGCTTTATTACCAATGAGCTTTCTTATAGAATTTGAAGGGTAAGAGTTGTCATTTCCTTAATTAGTCGATTATTCTCTTGACTCTGAATACTGACAGGCAATAATATTTATTTACGTTATTCACGGTAGCCCTTTGGTAGTATATGGGCATGCCTCGCGCCTTCACATCACATCCTGAATCGTTGAAATTATGTAGTAAGGTTTGTCATTGAAATATAAGAATACAATTCATCTAATAACTGATGGAACCATAAAATATGACGGAGGATCTTTCTTCGGCCAGGTCCCCAAAATGTATTGGGAGAAACACATAAAATCTGACAGATTTAATCGTGTTAATGTGGGCCTAAATTGCCTCGTGGTAAAAACTGAAAACGGAAATGTATTGATCGATACTGGTGCAGGAACTAAGGACAGGGCAGTTATGAAAGAGAAATATGGGGTTTCTCGGAGCAAACTCTTGTCTGGACTGAAGGAAGTCGGTTTGTCTGCCAAAGATATTGATTTTGTTTTGCTAACTCAATTGCAATCTGATCATTCAGGTGGATGCTCAAAAATTGATAGATCTGGTCAACCGATACCGGTTTTTCCAAAGGCGAAATATATAGTGCAAGAATCCGCTTGGGACTATGCAACTAACCCAGGCATTAGAAGTAAATATTATTACAATAGTAGGGATTTTAACTGCTTGAAAGATTTTGGGCAATTGGTTTTTGTGAGTGGGTCTGAAGAGATACTTCCTGGCATAGCGGTAAAGAAAACAGATGGTTATTGCACAGGCCATCAGATAATTCAAATAGAGTCAGGTGGTGAAAAGATTGTACTGACGGGTGATATAATTCCTACAAGCCTGCACATTGATCCGACGTGCATATCTGCTTACGATCAATGTCCGGAAGATACCTTTCAGGAGAAAACCGATCTCATAAAAAGAGCTATCAAAGAGGGTTTTCTCTTAATATTTTCCCATGCAAATAATCAGAAAGCTGGTTATTTGGAAGAAAGAAATGGTTCAGTATTGTTGAAGCCCGTGAATCTTTAGTGACTTATCATACTTGAATCCACTACCAGTTTTCCAAATAGTTTCTCACCTGAAATAGATGTTAGAACGGTAGATCTTATTTCGTTGGATTGATCTTTAGCGGTTTGAGTATATACCCTTGCATAGTTATCTGTTAAACCAGACCAGTAATTACTTTGACCTAAACGTATTTTCTTTTCCCACAGTACTTTACGGGTTTGTCCAAGCAAACTTTCACGGTATGTTTTGGAGTTTTTAGTAGATAGTTTTATCAGAGCGTCTACCCTATGTTTTTTAATTACTGGTTCAACTTTCGGCTTGAAATACCATGCTGAAGTTCCGGCTCTGGCTGAGTAGGGGAATATATGCATGTCCGAGAATCTTAGTTTATCGCATAGCTCATAAGTTTTTTCAAAATCCAAATCTGATTCTCCTGGGAAACCTGCAATTATATCTGTAGTTACAGATGCCTCAGGTAGTTCAGAGCGTACCAAGGCAATCTTTTCAGCGTACTCTGATGTGTCATATAAGCGCCGCATTTTTTGCAGTACAGAGTCACTTCCGCTTTGGAGGGGTATATGAAAATGAGGGCATAACCTTTCACTTTTCCAGAGATTTAAAAATTGGCGATCTATTATTTGAGGTTGCAAGGATGACACCCGTATTCTGGGGATATTGGTTTTTAACAATATCGTTTCCAAAAGTTGTTGAAGATTAGTATGGCCGTATTCGAATCCATAGGATATCAACTGTGTACCCGTTAAAACCACCTCATTGAATCCCTCTTTTTCTAAATCCAATATTTGGTTCACTATGATGTTACTAGGAATACTTCTCTCCCTGCCACGTACCTTAGGGACAATACAATAGGAGCATATTTGGTCGCAGCCTTCTTGTATTTTCACCATGGCACGGGTTTTTAGTTCAGGGAATATTTCGTGAGGTTGGGTTTCAAAATAATCATATTCCAGTTTACCTAAACTATTCGTAACAGTATTTACTAATTCCAGTTTATTCTGATTGCCTAATATTAGATCTACTTCGTCAAGGTTACCAAGGCTTCCAGGATCTCTTTCGGCGTAGCAGCCAGTCACAACTATAAATGAGTCGGTATTTGCCCTGCGAATAGATCTTAATGCTTGCCTTGCTTTACGGTCTGCTTCACTAGTAACTGTGCAAGTGTTCAAGATGTAAATGTCGGAGGTTTTTGGATTGTCCGACAGCAAATACCCTGACTTTTTGAAACTATTCTTGATGGATTGAGAATCTGCTTGGTTCAGTTTACATCCATGAGTTTCCACATATACGCTCAGCAATGTCATCTCCATTTACTTCAGTGTGTTTAACTCCCACATTATAAATATACAATATTGCTTAAGCAATTGTGTGTTATTTGAAAAAATAATATAGGCTATGCTTTGACTCTGTTTTCAAGGAGTTATAAAATGTGACCTTAGGTTTAAAGAGATGAGTGATAAAGATATACAACATATAAAAGATTTGGAAAAACTGATCGGCTTATCGTTTGCATCGGGTAGTATTTTGAGGCAGGCTTTAACACATTCATCCTTTACAAATGAAGCTCATCATAGTTCCATCCTTTCTAATGAAAGGATGGAATTCCTAGGAGACTCTTTAGTGGGGCTTGTAGCCGCCAGAGAACTTTACATGAGGATGCCTGAATGTTCTGAAGGTGAACTCACGGAGCTCAGGGCTTCTATCGTTAAGGGTGAGACTTTAGCAAAAGTTGCCAGAGAGATAAACCTTGGCAAATTCCTAGTTCTAGGACACGGAGAGGAAACTAGTGGTGGTCGTGATAGAACCTCAAATTTAGCTGCGGCATTAGAATCGTTATTGGGAGCGGTCTTGTTAGAAAGAGGGTTCTCAAAGGCATACGAAATAGCAGTATGCCTTTTAGGATTTCACTTGGATGAATCAGTAAAAAATGGAGTACAGAGGGATCCTAAAACTCTATTGCAGGAATTTGTACAGGCTCATAATCAAGGTGGTTTAGAATACAAAACAGTGAAAGAATCAGGTCCTGGACATGATAAGTTATTTACAGTAGAAGTTTTTGTAGGTGAAACAGCAATCGCTACTGGCACTGGTCATAGAAAAGTTGACGGAGAGCGTGAAGCTGCAAAAAAAGCACTCAAGTATTTGAATCCTGGGAGTTAGATGATTTATTACGATTTGTTGTGATGTTCAGTATATTTAGAAGAAAAAATAATATTAGAACCGCCTTGACTCCCACTCGGGAATCTTGGATGGGAAAGATATCAAAGATTTTATCGAGACCTGATGTAGATGAAGGAATCTGGGAAGATATAGAAGAACTACTTATTTCATCGGACCTAGGATCAGTATTAACCAATATCCTGATTGATAGAGTAAAAATACAGTGTGTTCAATTGGATAAACTGCAAGCATCTGTCGTTTTTGATGTTTTAAAGCAGGAGATCATTGAAATGATTGGTCCTAGCAGGAATATTCTTCCAGATAACTCGGATTCTAATCCTAAAGGACCTCTAGTGGTTTTGGTGGTAGGGGTAAACGGCGTAGGTAAGACGACTAGTGTAGCCAAAATGGCTCAATATTTTAAAGACGCTGATAAGACTGTAATTATTGCGGCCTCCGACACCTATAGGGCGGCTGCTATAGAACAAATATTAAGCTGGGGTAACAAAATTGACGTGGATGTAATATCCCATGTCGCTGGAGGGGATCCAGCGGCTGTGGCTTTTGATGCCGTTGAAGCAGGAAAGGCGAGGGGTGTAGATATAGTTTTAGTGGACACTGCTGGTCGACTGCATACCAAATCTAATTTAATGGATGAAATGAAGAAGATTAAACGTGTGATTTCCAAAGTAGATCAAGATGCACCTCATGAGGTGATTTTGGTTATGGATGCTTGTACAGGACAGAATGGGCTTGTCCAGGCTCGATCTTTTGTGGAAACTGTGGATTGTACTGGAGTGTTTCTTGCCAAACTAGATGGTACTTCTAAGGGCGGGATAGTTGTGCCAATAGTTCATGATTTAGGTATTCCTGTGTTATTTGTGGGCACAGGTGAATCAATTTCTGATATAGCTCCATTTTCAAACAACGATTTTGTTGAAGATTTGTTCTCATAAATAATTCGGTAGTCAATGATGTTTTTTATAATACTGAGAATTCTTCAAATATAAAGGAGAACCTTTGGTTAACGCCATTTATTGGTTTTTAACGGTAGAGTTGGTTGGTCTCATTATATTTCCGTTTTTGTTCTTGACTTTACCAAACATTAAAGATAGAGGATATTCAGTAGCGAAAGTAATTGGTCTTCTAATATTTTCTTGGTTCATGTGGATGTCTGGATCAATTAAGCTACTCCCAAGTACTTCTCTCACTCTTTGGCTAGTTTTGGCTAGTTTTGGCGTATTCGCACTTTTAATTGTTAAAAGAAATTGGACCAATATTAAACGATTCTTAAGATTCGAAGGACATGCTCTTATATTCAGCGAATTGGTCTTTCTATTAGTGTACTTTTTCTGGATATATTATAAATTTCATGACCCGTTTATAAATACTACGGAACAGCCAATGGACTTCGCTCTTTTTAATGCTTCGTTACGGTCTGATTTTTTCCCTCCAACGGACCCATGGTTGAGCGGGCATAGTATTCCTTACTATTATTTTGGGTATTTGATAATGGCGAATCTAGCGGAATTAACGAGTATATCTCCGTTAATTTCCTATAATTTAGCTTTGTCTACGATTGGAGCATTATCCGCCACTGCTATATTTGGACTCTCATATAACTTGATAAGACTTCACGGCTGCACATCTGGCAGGGCAGTACTCTTCTCTTTTCTTGGACCGTTGATGCTCATTTTTATAGGAAATATGGAGACCTTGTTTGAGATAATAAATTTCCGGGGTTTGGGGTCTGATTCGTTTTGGGACTGGATTGGAATAAAAGGCTTGGAACCTTTGGGCAGTAGTGGGTGGGGTCCTGTGGATCCTATGTGGTGGTGGAGAGCTACAAGAGTAATTGATACGCTTAGCGTTTACGGATCGAGCCTCGATTATACTATTACCGAATTCCCGTTTTTCAGTTTAATTCTAGGAGACTTACACCCTCATGTGATGTCATTGCCTTTTATCCTTTCGTTTTGTTTGATTTCTCTTAATACATTTATAGATCCAAATAAGATGGCTTCTGGATGGGCGCTATCCAATAAATCCCTGATATTCCTCACAGCATTGGTATTGGGAGGTTTACCCTTCATTAACATTTGGGACATCGTGCCATTCCTTTTGTTCTGGGCAGTATTGGTTTGTATAAAAGCTTATTATGAAGGTTCACTCGTACAGTTCAGAACTTATAGGCTGCCGAATGTTGAGGTTGTCAAATACATGTTGGTGGTCATATTTTTGTCTTTCCTTATGTACACACCATATTATTTGAACCTAGATAGCCAAGCGTCTGGAATAGTTCCAACTGGTGATTACGGAACCCGTCCTATACATCTTTTTGCAGTGTGGGGGTTTTTCTTCATAATAATAATACCGTTTTTGGTGGTTTCGTTATTGTCAAAACCAGACAATTCATCCTCTACAATATATATAGATAATACAAGTATTAGAAGATCTTTTATCTGGCGGCCTTGGTTTTATCGAGTTTTCTTTGTATTAGGGCTACCTATATTGACGTGGATACTTTCGCAAATAATCAGGGGTTTGTTTATGGCATCCCCAGATTCACTATATGCGATACCTTCAAGATTGTTAACTGAACTCCCGTTATTGATTCTTTTTTACGGATCTTTGTATGTGTTTTTGAAGCAATTGGTTGAAATTAAAGGCCGAGTACATATTTTCGTTAGTTTAATGATTGTAGTGTCTATGTCTCTCATCACATACACGGAATTCTTGCGCGTATCGGATTTGTATGGAAACAGAATGAATACCGTTTTTAAGACGTATTATCAATCATGGCTACTTCTTTCTCTGGCAGCAGTTTTTGCAATCTATTTTTTGACAACCACACGAATAGTTCATAATAAAATTACGCATATATGTAGTATTGCGGTCAGGGCAATGATCTGCTTCTCGTTTTTGATTGTGTTCTATTATCCACTGGCAGTTTACAATGACAAAATGACCAACTCGAACAGAGATCTTACGCTTAACGGATTGGCACATGTGTTTCAAGAAGATCCAGATGAATACAAGGCTATATTATGGCTTTCGCAGAATGCTGCAAC
This sequence comes from uncultured Dehalococcoidia bacterium, assembly GCA_964576965.1. Lineage (GTDB taxonomy): Bacteria > Chloroflexota > Dehalococcoidia > Lucifugimonadales > UBA2985 > VFHP01. Next base: position 1,971 of record CAZNWQ010000022.1, on the reverse strand, counting down.
TGATAGCGTTTTGCTTGAGGCCGTTGGTGACAGTTGGAGTTCATTCAGTCGCATCTCTAGCAGTACTGGGATTCCAACCGTGCTAGGTTGGCCTTGGCATGAACAGCAGTGGAGAGGACCAAGTGCCATGTTTGCCGTCAGAGAATCTGATGTGATGACAATATATTCTACCACTACTGAATCTCATTCGTCTGATTTGATTGATTTTTATGGAATAAACTATATAGTAGTTGGGCCAAGAGAGATTGCAAAATATGGAATGAGTACTGCAAGTAGAATATCCCGTCTAGGGGAAGTTGTGTTTTCGCAAGGCGATTTTAAGATATATTACGTCTCTGAGTCTGAATTTTAATATTACTATAAAGATGTTTTCAGTCAATTTAAAGAACGGAAAAACCGATTACGATTACATGAGTCCTATTGGATTGATTCGTTCACGATATGAAATAATTCTGTATCTGTTTATAGGCATAATAGCTGTTGCCTTGAGGTTTTGGGATTTAGGATATAGATCCGTTGGTTACGATGAGAGTTTGCATCTTTTTTATGCTTATCAATTGTCTCAAGGGTTAGGTTACGAACATACACCGGTTACACATGGCCCATTTCAATTCCATGGAATAGCATTACTCCATTTTTTGTTCGGGAACACGGAATATACGTCTCGTATGCTTTCCGCTATTTTTGGATCCATGGTTGTGTTTATGCCGTACTTTTTAAGGGATAAATTGGGTTCTTATGGTTCGATAATTACCTCTGGTTTATTGGCATTTTCTCCGACAATGTTGTTTTATAGTCGTTATGCGAGGAACGACATTATAATGGTGTTTTGGACGTTTGCCATTATAGTTTGTTTTTGGAGATACTTAGACTGTGGGAAATCCAGGTATCTGTACATGACATCAATTTTTTTGTCACTGGCTTTTGCTACAAAAGAGACTACATTTATAGTACTAGCTATTGTTGGAAGTTATCTTCTGATAACTTCTTCTACAGACTGGATCCCATGGATTTTACGGAAACCTGTGGTGATCAATGAAGGTTCACTTAACAATGTTAATGATGAAGCTTATAGGTATTCAGATAGGCGAGGTTTTTATTACGGATCTCTGCCACGAAAAAAGACTTTAAAGAATTTTTCGAGATCTGGTATTTTCATGATACTACTATTTAGTTTATCTATTCCCCAGATATCAGCGGCTATAAGTTTGATACAAATAGGTACTTTCCCAATACCGGTATTATCCACTTTACTTCAGTTTATACGAGATTTTTTGTATCAATCAGGGATAATATTAGCCAATACGAGTGCACCTGAGGGATATCCTTCAGGTCAGATAATATTTGACATTTATGATACTCAAGTGACCAAAGGTTTGATTATAGCCTTGATGTTGGTTGCCACTTTGATGTGGTTTTCTGCTACATTAGGCACTGCTTGGAACAAGGTGATATGGATAAAGTGTGCTGTGCTTTTTTATTCCATATGGATTGTTTTTTATACCACAATATTCACCAATATATCTGGTATTGGTTCTGGTATATGGCAGTCTTTGGGCTATTGGCTTGTCCAACAAGACGTAAACAGAGGTGACCAACCTTGGTATTACTATCTGGTAATATCCCCCGTCTACGAATTATTACCGTTCGTCTTATCAATTATCGCTATCATATATTATGTTTTTAAAGGCACCAAGTTTACTAGATTTCTGGCTTTTTGGTGTTTCATGACATTCGTTTTGTATTCTATGGCTGGCGAAAAAATGCCGTGGCTTTTGGTCAATATAGCTCTACCCATGATCCTGATATCAGGAAAATTTCTAGGTGACATTGTATCAACCTTGAGATGGAAGCAGGTTCGTGAACATGGAGGCTTATGGCTCATACCATTATCGTGGCTGTTTCTGTATTTATTATATAGGATATTGGTTATAACTTCTTATGGGCAATCGTTTGGTGATTTGCTACAGA
>CAZNWQ010000021.1:16556-16767 GCA_964576965.1 uncultured Dehalococcoidia bacterium | reverse complement strand
ACAACTAAATGCCTCAACCGACGAAATTACTCTAACTCATAGTACCCGTGAAGGATTAAATGCCATTATCTTTGGTATGAGCTGGACAAACAGCGATGAAATACTTATCTGCGACCTAGAGCACCCTGCACTGACCACCCCTGCGTCAGTCCTAAATGAACGATACGGTGTGAACGTGAATTCCGTTGCAATAGGTGCTACAGATACACCA
>CAZNWQ010000021.1:0-16546 GCA_964576965.1 uncultured Dehalococcoidia bacterium | reverse complement strand
ACTTCTCAAATAAGCAATTAGTCCCAAATACTGCTTTCGATAATCATAAACTGGATTAAAAGGATAGACAAAAATGCCCAACTTACCTCCTATGCTTATAAGATCTGAAATTGTGCAAAAAGTCACTTCTGCTATTACCAACAAGACTAAACTAGTGGCACTAAGCCACATACAGTACACATGTGGATTAGTCATGCCGATTAAAGAAATAGCTGAAGAATCACATAAAATGAATGTGCCAGTACTTGTAGACGGAGCACAGACATTAGGGCAAATTAAGCTAGACATGAAAGATTTGGATTGTGACTACTATGCAGCCCCAGGTCAAAAATGGCTTATGGGACCAGTGGCCACTGGAGTTCTGCATGTAAGGAAAGATCACAAGCAAATCACAGAACCGATATTTAGTTCCAATAAAATTTACTCGAAAAATTACCCAGAGCTTCCGCTGTCTAGGTTAGCGATGACATCCAACAATCCAGCTTTAATAGCAGGATTCTCTGAAAGTTTAAAGCTCACGGATTCCATAGGAATATCAACTATAGAAAAGAGAACGTTGAATCTGGCTAACTTGCTCCGAAGGAATGCCTCAACATCTAATAAAGTTAATCTACTAAGCACAGACTCTCCAGAATCTGCATGCGGGCTTGTGACTATTGGACTGGATAATGTGGTACCAGACAAATTGGTTGAAATATTACAAAACGAATTCGCTGTAGTAGCAAGGACAGTTAAAGGTCCAGATGGTGTGAGGTTCAGCACCCACTACTTCAACACAGAAGAAGAAGTCGAAAAACTGTCAGCGATATTGGAAAACCTTGCAAATAAATAGTTCCACCCTTGAAACAGTTTGATCTGTCACTCATTTAAGGGCAATACAGAAGTAGGGTAACTATCCACCTCTGCGTTTATCGAATCCACTCGGCCAACGACGTCTCTTTTTGTTAAAACATCTTGGCCACAATTATTACACCATAGTTCATCTTGTGTAGACAGCATCATGTTCTCTTTTTTTTCAGATACAGTGCCAACAATATCCCCACACTGTGAACAGCTTTGATTAATCTCTATTAGCTCTCCAGGCATGCCGTCCTCCAATCATATCAAGGGCCTAATCCCCTATTACATGTAGTAAACGTTAATATAATATCATTAAGTTTCCAGGAATATAATTCCACAAGTGCTAGATTCTATTTAATATTCAAGTTCTCCAATAATTTTATAGCCCATAGCTGTAATTCTTCCTCTACATCTTTTCCACAGTGAGGACACTCATAGTCACCATATCTCAGACGAGTGTCGCAATGACCGCAAGAGATTATTTCATAAAGGCCGGCAAGTATTTTCAATATCAAGTTATGGTTTGTCAATTTTAACTCCTACACCACCATCAATACCTAATCAGTATTTCAAAAATTAAACCAATTTCACTATAGACCAGAAACAATATAACTACTAAACTATATCCCGTTCTAAGTCAAGAAGTTAGAAGTTACAGATATACAAAATGTTGAACAGAGACGTGCTAAATAGTAACGTGCAAAAGGCACCTATCCAATACCACGTTGTATTAATGAGGATAGGATTCACACTCTTTGTTGCCTTATTGGGCTTGGCTCTAGGGATGTTAATAGCAAGTAATTACACGAACCAAGAGCAAACTGCTGTCACTCAAGTTTTAATCACTGATCAAGATTCGGATACGGTTGTACAAGATCTAAAAGCAGAAAACGCCGAGCTATCCAAACAACTCACCCAAATAGCAAATCGGGTAGATAAAGATTCCATTGACAATCAAGCACTATCAGACAGTTATCAATTAAAGATAGATGAGTTGCAAATGGAATTGCAATCATTAGAGACACAAGTTTCGAGAAACATAACGGAGAATTCCGATTCAACGCAATTTAGTGACGTCGCCACCTCGGCGGAACAACACAGAGTCATGCTTGTGGAACTCAGAAAATCTCTACCTCAAACCAGAGAAGGATCTGCAGGTTATTGGTACAATATGAAGAACATAGCTACCAAAGCAGATCCTTCACTGAGTTCATCAGTCGACCGTGTAATTTTGAAAATAGACAACTATTATGACTGGAATGACAATAACCCAGGCAATCAATCCAGCGCTCAAGACTTCCTCCAATGGCAGTCAGATTACAGGGCATCCGGGGCCATAGCTTATGAAGAAGCGACTGTGGCTTTCACTAAAGATGCTCTACAATCAGTCATTACCAAACTTGAATCAATTGTGCTTATGTACGACTAAATATGACTCTTAATTTACTAGAGAAACAAAGAAAGAGGACAAAAATATGAAGAGAATTCCAAGTTTTATATCAATCTTAATTGTCTTCATTGTATTTATGTTCACCGTTCCATTGAACGCTCTAGGAATGGAACCAGAAGCTCCTTTCTTTTCATCACACCGTCCTTTAGAATCTTCGTCTTTAGACTATTTTAGTAAAAACCTATCTAGCTCAGCGTGGCTGATTACAGAAGGACTGGACCCTAGGATATCCGACGCCAAGGGAGACGCTCTGGGCAACCAGTTCCCTCCTAACAACGTGGAGGTTAGAGGAATATCCGCTCAACCCGCTGGTGCAGGACAAGGACCCTTGGTTCCTTACAGAAGCCCGTCACCAAAATTCAGCAGGAATATTCTTGTAACAAGAGACTTCAGTCGTTATCCCTTTCAAACCGAACCAAGTCTTGCAGTCAACCCAAAAGACCCCGAACAAATAATTTTAGGAGTTATAGACTACGCCTTCCCTGGTATAACCACATATAACACCATAGACGGTGGGTCCACATGGCACGGACCTTACCAGGTGAAATACCCCATGGATGACTTAGGTGGAGCTGGTGACCCAGTAATAACTTTTGACAGAAACGGAACAGCTTACGCCGCATCCATATCAACCAATGTTGAAGAATTTACTATAAATAGTGCCTCTGGGTCAGCAGGTGTATCCTCTATTCCCATATCTAAATCTGAAGACGGTGGTATTACATGGTCAGAACCCATAGCGTCTGCTGCTAGCCACATAGATACCAAGCAGTCTCAACCAGATTCACAAGGACGAGTCCAGTATGAATTGATACTTCCTTTCCTGGACAAACCATGGGTGACCGTTGGGCCAAGTAAAGATGATCCATCCAAAGACATTATTTACGTTACTTATACAAAATTTGTAACTAAACTACCTATCGTGTTCTTGTTCGATGTGCAAGCCTTCTCTTTGGTCCCAGTGACTGAGACTACAATAGAAATTGTTAGATCTGAAGATGGTGGTATTACGTGGAGCGAACCGATAAAAGTCAGTGAAACCGTATCCAGCACAATGGGGGAGGATGTTCCGAAACGAGTAGTACAAGGGTCACAACCTGCAGTCGCCCAAGACGGATCTCTCTACATTACCTGGATGGACAGCACAGATGACGATTCGTTCGAAGGCATGGCCGAGATATACTTAGCAACTTCCACTGACAATGGCAGAACATTCGATGTAAATAAGGCTGCGGACTTCAACGAAATAGGTTACAGCCCAAGAAATACGTCATTCAGATATTGGGCTTCTTCCTTCCCCCAGATAGCTGCAGGGCCAGACGGGGAAGTCTACATCGTATATACAGGACGGTCACCTAGCAGCAAATCAGATGACGGAAACATATATTTCTTGTCATCCAAAAACGGAGCCGACAATTGGGTCAAAAAGACACTCAATGATGACAATACCAATCGCCTCCAATTTTTCCCGTCTCTAACTACAAGCCCGGACGGTACCATACATGCCATGTGGGGAGACATGCGAGACGATCCATCTGAAGCAAAATATCATATATATTACTCGAGCTCTTCCGACGGGGGAAATACTTGGATCGAAAATTCCCGTGTAACTGATTTCCCCTCCAATCCAAACTACGCCTTCCCAGGTGGTGTTTTTATAGGGGATTACTTTACAATTAAGGCCACAAATGACGAAGTTTATATGGCTTGGCCAGATGCACGATTGGGGGAATTCGGTGCTCAAAATCAAAAAATTGGCTTCGCCCGTAAAGGACTAATGCCGTTACCTTCAGTTTTCCTTTCTCCTCCATCTGGGCCAGGTGGGAAAGATATAACTATTCAAGGTGACAACTTCCAACCTGACCAAGATGTATACCTCGAAATCAGCGGTGCCGTTGTAAGCACCGTGAGAAGCGATGACGATGGAAGATTCACTGCTAGGTTGTTTATACCGATTTCTGGAGAAGGTGCTCACGATTTCCGGGCAATTGATGCTTCCGGGAATATTGCTACCAGCTCATTCTATATGGATTTCGGTTTTGACAATATACAAGGATCTATTAACCAAATAACTGAAGACGTCAACTCTTTAATAGAGAGTGTTACTACCGGAAAAACAAATTCGAGTTTAGAATCGGATTTGGTCTCTATTCAACAAAACCTTGAATCAATTAGTCAATTAGACGGAAGCAACACCAGTACAGAATTATTGCTACTCATAACTATATTGACCTTATTAATAATCTTCATTGTTGTAGCGATATTGGTGTTATTCAGGACAATTAAAACTCAGCCCCAGTAGAGATGTATTCGACATGAAAATTACAGTAAAGAAGTTGTTAACAAAAATTGTGCCATTATTGATAATGTCAATGTTGTTGATGGGTGCAACTAAAGAAAGTCAACTCAACTACTCTGGTCCTCATGACAACCCGGGTCCAGCTACAGACATCATAAACTTTAGCGCATACGACGTTGGGATAGCCTCTAAAGAGCTGGAATCAGGCAAAATGGATATGTACATATACAGCTTGAAAACACCAGCGGCGCAATCCTTAAAAAACCGAACTGATATCGATGTATATAAAGCTCCTGCCTCAACCGTATCTATAGTACTAAATCCTGCCCCATCTCCAGACGGCAGCCTGAATCCGTTGTCGATCAAAGAAGTTCGGCATGCCATGCAATATATTGTGAATCGAAACTATATATCTAGAGAAATATACAAAGGTTTTGCATCACCAATGATAAGCCACGTCAGCACCTCAGACTTTGATTATCTGACCGTATTTGAGTTATTAAAAGAATCACAAATAGAATACGATCCAGATTTCGCGATGGAAACAATTAGTAAAGCCATGAAAGAAGCTGGAGCAGAATTAAAGGATAATTTCTGGCACTATAACGGGAAACGAATAGACCTGAAATTCATAGTTAGAACCGAAGACGAAAGATGGGATATAGGCAATGAAATCAGAACCAACTTATCTTCTCTAGGCTTCTCCGTTAATATAATACCCCAACAATTTGGACCTGCTATTTACACTGTCTACGGTACTGATCCTCAGTTATTTGAATGGCACTTATACACTGAAGGATGGGGCAAGGGTGGTCCACAAAGATACGACTATAGCAATATCAACCAAATGTGTTCACCATGGCTGGGAAACATGCCTGGGTGGCAGGAGGTCGGATTCTGGCAATATGAATCGCCTATACTAGATGAATTAGGACAGAAAATATTCACTGGAGGATTCAAGAGTGAATCTGAGCGCAATCAATTATATATTGATATAACTAAAGCATGTCTGGATGAATCAGTACGGCTTTGGGTAGTTACAGCTGTGAACAATATACCCGCTAAATCTAACATAGAAGGAATAACCGAAGACATTGTAACTGGTCCTAAGGGGATTTGGACGTTGAGGGAAGCATATAACCCAGCCAATCCAAAAGAGCTCAATGTAGGCAATTTATGGGTTTGGACCAACCGAACTACATGGAATCCTGTTGGCGGCTTCGGAGACGTATATAGCAACGATATCTGGAACAATGTAAGAGATACTGCTATAACAACTCATCCATTTAATGGGAAGCCAATACCATTTAGAGCTAGCTATGATGTAGAAACTGCAGGTCCAGATAATAATTTAATCCTCCCTGCTGATGCTTTTTTATGGGATGTCATAGAGAATCGGTGGACTACTGTAACACCAGGAACTATGGCCACAAGCAAGGTGACCTTCGATTACTCTAAATATTTTAAGTCTCAATGGCATCACGGTCAAAGTATCAATATGTACGATGTGTTATACCCGATGGCCCAACTTTTTGACATGGTATACAACGACAGCAAAAACAAAATTGAATTTTCTATAGGAACAACCAGCAAACCATTCACGGATACATTCCGAGGGTTTAGAATAACACCCGATAACAAACTAGAAGTTTATGTAGATTTTTGGCATTTTTCCGATGACTATATAGCACAATACGCCAACATATCTGGCATTACTATGCCTTGGGAGATATTGGCGGCCATGGATGCAATGGTATTTGAAAAACGAACTGCCACATACAGTGACACCGCAGCTTCTCGTTTCAACCTAGATCCAATAAGTCTTGTACTAGACAAGTTCGCCAGATTAACTAGGAACACACTCCGTGATTTCAAAGAAAAGGATTTTTCACCAATTACATATTTTGATATTCCAGGATATTCACCAAAGGAAAATAATGGGAGTCAAGATCGTTACAGTGCTTCGATCAATTGGTTTAAAGAAAAAGGACATTTGGTTATCAGTAACGGTCCATATTCACTAGAAAAATTTGACAGCACTGCGCAATACGCCCAACTCAAAGCGTTTAGGGACCCTGACTATCCATTTAAGCCTGGAGACCTCTATTATGGAAAATCCGAGACCATAGAAATCGTTGAAGTTCTAGACGCAACTTTGGAAAAGGGTAAGGATACCAAAGTTGCCATCACCGTCACAGGACCCGGGGAATTAAATATGAAATATGTTCTTCAAGAACCATCATCAGGAAAAATCATCGACGCGGGCCAAGCGAATCGTTTGGATAACGAAACATTTCAGGTCATGATATCCAAAGAAGACATTAGTGATAAGAATCTTATATACCACTTGCACGTGGGAGCATATTCTAATGAACTCGCCTCTTTGTCTGAACACAAAATAGACTTGGAATTCGGCTCAATATCTACTGTGAATAAAATGGTCAACATGGAGGAAGGAGCCCAAGAAAAGGAACAGGAGTACCCAGAAACTAAAGACTCAGAAGAAAAAACTTCTGGGGACATTGTAGTAGATAAACCTAGGTCTCCTATCACTATAATGATATGGATAACCTTGGGATTGGCACTAGTTATTGGTTCGGTACTTGTATTTTCTTTCTTGCGTTCACGAAAGAGTTAGACTTGGTCATAAATCATGTAAATTGACCATTTATTAGATTGTCATGTCTATTGCTAAAACATTGTTCGTAAGAGCCTTAAGCCTGGTGGGGGTCCTTTTTGCCGTTTTGGTCATGGTTGTAGTTACATTCGGCGCTACAGGATTCTCAGATAGAATGCTGACGGCCATTGTCAGTGAAGAAGTCAGAGGAATAAGGCAAGGTCTATCGGAAACTATAAGAGACCCAGATCAAATAGAAAAGACTATATCACTGCATCGGGAAGAACTGGAAGAATCCTATGGACTGAACCAACAATGGTACTTCAGACTCCCATCTATGATTACGAGAGTTGCCAAACTAGATCTTGGTGAAGCCAGAACTTTGAAAACTGCTGAAGGAAGCAGCAAGGTTGGTTCTTTGATACTAGAACGATTACCAAGATCTGTCATGTTAGTAACGACTTCTACAATAATAACTGCCCTATTGGGATTAATACTAGGTGTTATATTGGCCACCAGAGTTGGAAGCAAATCTGACCGAATAGCGTCCATACTCGCGGCAACATCTAATGCCGTTCCTGCATGGTGGGCAGGAATACTCATGATAATGTTAACCTATCTCATTCTTTCTACATTCGGAGTTAGGTTATTCCCTCCAGGAGGTATGTATAGCTCGCCTCCTCCAGAGGAAATGTTCCCCAGGATTTTGGATCTGACTTGGCATGCGATTCTACCAATAACAACAATGGTATTGATTTCAATAGGATCTTGGACATACGTGGTCAGAACTATGGTAATGAACACAGCTCAAGAAGATTTTGTAAACGTAGCGAGAGCAAAAGGTTTACATGAACGAAATGTGATGTTTAATCACATACTTAGAGTATCAGCACCACCGATTTTAACGGGATTGATTCTTGGATTGGCATCTTCTTTGGCCGGTGCAATATTAACAGAAACAGTTTTCAGCTGGCCTGGAATGGGATTACTGTATTACGAAGCCATCCTATCAGCAGATGAGTCAGTAGTTGTCGCCCTAACTTTCATGTTCACTCTTATATATATAGTCGCAAGGTTCGTATTAGAGGTACTTTACGTAATTGTGGATCCGAGGGTTAGGTATTAATGATTAGAAAACTATATCATTTTGAAAAAGAACTGCTAACTTCTTTGACAGGGAAGCTGGGTTCAGCATTCCTGTTGATTTTTTTATTGATATCTTTGTACGCAATAATATACAACCCAGTCAATTTTGGAGACCAATTATGGAATAATCCTTCGGCATGGGCAGATAATCCGAAGAACTCTCCACCGGGATGGGCAAGTATGTTCAGTAATATAAAACCTGTCAAACACACTGTCTTAACTTCATCCAAAGCTACTCAATCCCACGATACAGCAAACGGCACTTACAATACACATGAATGGTCCACTGAATTCCAATATGATGAATTGCCTTCATTTACCTCTTTTTCCATAAGTAACATAACCTACCACGATGGGCCACCACTTATAGATGTATCTATCATGCGCCCTGATGGCAGAGAAATATATTTATACAAATTAGTGGTGCCTGGTCCTCGGAACTCAGAGGAATCTCCCTACAGACGATATGTTAATAAACCCTTTAGACTTCAATTAACTGGTGACCCATATTCAGCGTCTCAGGTGTCTAAATTCCTGAAAAATGAGTTTGACCTTCATATAAACTCAAGTGAATTGATTGGAGATATCGAAAAAATCATCTTCGGACAACTTCCTTATTCATCAGATCAAGAAATTAAAACATTGAACGGTAAATACACCATCAATATCTATATAAGATTCCAAAATAGTTCGGATTCTACAGACACTGTAAAATTTGTAATAGGAGGATCGAGCTTTGGCATTATGGGGACAGATTCACTGGGTAGAGATCTTGCTCGGGGCCTCCTTTATGGGTTCCCCGTTGCTCTAACTATAGGGGTTATAACCTCCGTTATGGCAACTATCATTGGAACAAGCTTGGGGATTGTAAGTGGATACTTAGGAGGAAAAACCGACATAGCCATACAAAGACTCTCGGATATTCTTTCAAATATACCCTTGTTACCAATCCTTCTGTTTCTAGCGTTCATTCTGGGGCAAAAATTATGGATTGTTATGGCTACTCTAGTTGTGTTCGGTTGGCCAGGTATGACAATAGTGATTAGATCTATGGTTTTGCAAATAAAGTCCGGTCAGCTTATAGAGGCATCCACAGCTATTGGAGTCTCAAAATTTAGAATAATGTTTAAACATATATTCCCACAAATAGCTCCTTTCGTTTTAGCTCAAATGATATTTTTCACTCCAGCAGCTATACTTGCGGAAGCTGGGTTGAGTTTTCTTGGGCTGGGAGACCCTTCCATACCAACATGGGGACAAATACTAGACCAAGGATTTAAAACTGGGGCAGTATATGTAGGATATTGGTGGTGGGTTTTGCCACCAGGCATATTGATAATTTTGACGGCACTTACATTTGTATTTATAGCCCTAGGAATGGAGCAAATCGTGGATCCAAGACTGCGCAGGGTGAACAAATGAGCCTTTTATCCATCAACAACCTACATCTCCACTATGCTACTAATTCCGAACCACTTAAGGCAGTTAACGGAGTTTCCTTGGAATTGCAGGAAGGAGAAGCTCTAGGTATAGTTGGGGAATCCGGTTCAGGTAAGACGAGTCTATCACTAGCTCTAATTCGCTTGCTCCCTAAGAACATAGCTCGACTATCAGGCGAAATATTCATTGGCACAAAAAACTCGTTTGATATGGAAGAATCGGAATTTCGTAGGACAATAAGATGGAAAATTCTTTCTATGGTTTTTCAGGGGTCAATGAATTCACTTAATCCAGTTATAAAAGTCGGCAGACAAATAGAAGAACCTATTGAGCTAGATAAATCATTTGATAAATCAGCCATTAACGAGAGAGTGTCCACCCTACTGAACATGGTGAATTTGCCACAAGAAGTAAGAAATAGATACCCACACGAACTTAGCGGGGGTATGAAACAACGAATAATGATAGCTATGGCTCTAGTGATGAACCCGAAATTGATAATATTGGACGAACCCACCTCAGCATTGGATGTTAGTATTCAGGCTCAAATGATGAATATTTTTAAGGATCTAAAATGGGAGCATGGAACTTCTTTCATCTTCATAACTCATGACATAGGATTAGCTAGCGACCTAAGTGACAAAATAGCCGTTATGTATGCAGGAAAAATTGTCGAATCTGGCAATGCTGAAGACGTATTACACAATCCTCAACACCCCTACACACAAAAACTTTTGAACAGTGTCCCAGACTTACATTCCGAAACCGAACCCAAATTCATTGAGGGAGAACCACCAAATATGACAACCCCACCCTCAGGATGTAGCTTCCATCCCAGATGTGAATTCGCTACAGAAAAATGTATTAATGAGGACCCAGTAAAGTTTGAGATGGGCAAGGGCCATAAAGTGTTTTGTTGGTTAATGGATGGAAAATCGTGAAGGAGTTATTGAAACTTGAAAATATAAGTGTGACTTTCCAAGCTCGCACAGGTTTGTTTGGATCCGTAAATGTAAAGGCGCTTGACAGAGTGTCATTATCGCTCAACAAAGGTGAAACATTATCCATAGTAGGTGAATCTGGCAGTGGTAAAACCACACTTGGAAGAGTATCCCTCAAACTTATAGATCCCTCGGAAGGCAATGTTTTGTTCAATGGGATAAATTTGAATACAATGAGCAATCGCTCAATAAAGAACTTCAGACGACAAGCACAAGGTATATTTCAAGACCCATACTCCAGCCTCAATGGATTTATGACCATCTATGAAATACTAGAAGAACCATTGATAGTACATGGTTATAAAAATAGATTGGAGCGAAACGAAATTGTGAATTCCGTGTTGGATGCAGTAAAACTACTACCGGTAACTGAAATTGCACAAAAATATCCACACATGCTATCAGGAGGGCTAAGACAAAGAGTAGGAATCGCGAGAGCTCTCACCTTAAATCCAGAATATATATTGGCTGATGAACCTGTATCTATGATAGATGCATCCAATAGGGCTGAAATACTCTATTTGATGAAGGACCTTCAGCAAAAATACGGTGTCTCTTACATTTACATAACTCACGACATAGCTACCGCAAGACATTTCTCTGACAAAATAGCGATAATGTACGCTGGACGGATAATTGAGACTGGAAACCCGCGAGAGATAATAGATGACCCCCTTCATCCCTATACAAAAGCTTTAATTAATGCAATTCCAGAAGCTAATGCAAAAAACAGAATGATAAAACGTGAAGTAATCATTGGGGAACCACCTAGTCCCTCTAAACTACCTAACGGATGTAGCTTCCACCCAAGATGTCCATCCGTAATTTTCGGTAAATGTGATACGATCGAACCAGAAGCTACATACATGAACGGGCGAGAAGTAAAATGCCATCTATACCCTGATTCTAAGACCATCTGATGGAGGTATAAATGATACAAAACATGACAGGAAAGCAAGCAATATTAGAGATATTGAAGTTGGAGGGTGTTGAATACATATTCGGTAACCCTGGTACAAGTGAAGCTCCTTTGATCAATATGCTAGGAGATTACCCAGAACTCAAATATATCCTGTCATTGCAGGAAAGTGTCGCTGTGGGCATGGCTGAAGCATATGCAAGGTGTAACAAGAAGGCGTCCTTTGTAAACCTGCACGTGGATAACGGACTAGCAAACGGCATATGATTGATATTGGATGCTTACAACACGGGGACACCAATGGTTGTCACATCAGCCAACTATGATGCGAGAAAAGGCGGCGAAGGAATAACCGATCTGGCAGATCTAGTTAGACCTGTCACAAAATGGGCGGTGGAGCTTACTCTACCAGACCAGATACCTAGCGTATTGAGACGCGCTTTCAAAGAAGCTAATACGCATCCAAAAGGTCCAGTATACGTGGGTTTCACCTCCAACGCTCTAGAGGGCACTGCGGCGATGGACATTGCCCCGTCTTCATCAATACGAGATCAATCTCGCCCAGACTTAAGCGCAATAGAAGAAGCCGCAAACATTCTATTGAAATCCGAAAATCCAGTTATGATAGTAGGTGATAGAGTTTCAGATGATAGTGCCGTTGACAACGCTATCAAATTAGCTGAGTTAGTTGGTTTGAGCGTTTATCAAAGCAGAGGCGCTGAGGTGTCTTTCCCTACTCAGCATGAACAGTTCTTCGGAAACCTATCACTTAGACTCATATCACATCGCGAGATCATTAAGCGATACGACACTGTCTTGACAATAGGAATGGACACATTTGAAGATCTATTCCACTGGGGCGACCGAATACTCACAAATAATACCAACCTAATACACATAGACTCCGACCAGGGAAAAATAGGCAAATCAGAACCAACTTCTTTAGGAATAGTTTCAAACTGTAACACCGCTATTGAAGATCTCGTAAGGGAGATAAGTTTAAGAATTAGCAAAGCCGAAATATCCACGATAAATGACAGGGTTCTAGAAGTAAGAAGACAAGTCTTGGCTGAACGGAATGCCTTTATGGAAGGAGTAAAACCAACCTGGGATAACTTACCCATAACTCCTGCAAGAATGATGGCCGAAATTGCACAATCCTTGCCTATAAACGCTATAGTTGTAGATGACTCTTTAAGTAATAGAGCCTCTTTGCGTAGGTTTATTCAGGCACAAAACAGGGGAGACATAATTGGAGTTAGAGGTCAATCCATAGGAGGTGGAATTGGAGCTACTATGGGTGCCCAATGCGCAAATCCTGAAAAAAAAGTGTTTGGTATAATCGGAGATGGCAGCGCAATGATGACCATACAGGGTCTCTGGACTGCAGCCAATGAAAACATACCCTGTGTTTTTATTATATGTAACAACGGCATGTATAGAATACTGAAAACGAACTACGCAATTTATCAAAAAGACGTACTTGGGGAAACCGAGACAGCCGGGCCAAACCTACTTCACTCCGATTTCGGAATACCATTTGACGTAGCGTCTATCGCGAACAGTATGGGAGTGTACGGAGAAAGAATAGAAAGACCAGAACAAATCAAACCTGCGATATATAAGGCTATTTCCATGAATACGCCGGTGTTACTGGATATAATTATAGATGGCTCGATGTAATTCTGTCATAAAGAGTTCTTAATTCTAGGGGGGTCAGAAGATAAGTTTATTATCACAGCACCAGCTACGTAGCTGACAATAATCATGGAAAATGCCACTATGTAAGAACCATGAATATCAAAAACATATCCTGTCAAAATTGGTCCAATCATTGCAAAAGTCATAACAAATGGTTCACCAGCACCGCGAATAGAAGCTATATAACGCCGACCAAAATACCGGGCCCAGAGAAATTCACCCACAGGAATTGTACCTCCGAAACCGAAGCCATAGAGAAAAAAACCGAGCAACAACATTGGGACGTTATTACCAATAGCCGAAAATAGTAACAGAAGAACCCCTAAACCTGAAATGCAAAACGCCAAGCTGGCCAGTCTTCTAGCGTCATAACGTGAAAGCCCCCAACCCCAAAGTAATTTGGAAAGTAAATTGCCGATTCCACTTATACCCAAAGCAACAGAGGCAAGGGTTCTGCTAAACCCAACGTCTGTGGCGAACGGTATTCCATGTATCACCACAGATGACAACGCCGCCATGTTAAACCCATATCCAATGCAAACAAACCAAAAACTGGAGGTCCTCATGGCCAAAGCTCTCGTATAAGTCCTGATAGCATCATCCATCAAAGCACTATTGAGATTATTTTCTGTTGTATCTATATAATCCTTGGGAACCAAATCTGGCAACAATCCCATGTCTTCTGGTTGTCTCCTCATAACCATAGACACAGGTAAAATAATAAGTAATATCGCTGCAGCTAAAACTAAATAACCTGTCCTCCATCCAAAAGAGTCAACAACTGATGTCATTAGCACAGGCGTGATTATACCCGCGAAAGAAACCCCTATCGATCCAACAGTAAGAGCCCAACCTCTATAATGTATGAACCATTTAGATATCGTGGGGCTCAAAATTCTTGGTCCAAAAAGAGTAAATCCAAATGCCCCACACAACACATGAAAGGATATCAAAGCAAAAAACGAAGATTGTATTGATAAACCTATAAAGCTAGCTGCGGAACATAGTGCTCCAATAACCATAACTCGTCTTGGGCCAACACTGTCTACGATAGGCCCAAATATTATCAGGGAAACTGCTCCAAGTGCCGAAGATAAAGACACAACAAAGGCAAACTGCCACACCTCAATCTGGAGATCTTGGACCACAGGCTCTAAGAAGACTCCCGATATCATAAGCATAATACTGATGGACACAAATTGACTTATTAAAGTGCCAGAAAGTATCCACCAACCATGATGTATTTTCGTCATATATATGATCGAATCTTAAGATACATGGAAGCTCAATGCTCCATAACCGTTCCACCGTTAATATTTATGGATTGGCCATGGATCCATGAAGCCGCCTCAGTACAAAGATACACGCAGAACGCCCCAGTTTCGTCGTCAGTACCATTTCTTCCTATGGGTGTATTACTTGCCATTCTTTCCCATTCCTCCCCCCTACCAAGTAAATCCATTCGATGAGTGTCTACCGCACCTGGGCAAACTGCATTGACATTGATACCGTATTTTCCGAACTCCCTCGCCATGGATTGAGTCATACCAACAATACCAAAGTTAGCAGCGTTATAAGCTAAAGTGTTAGCACTACCGCGCTTACCAGCACTAGAGGATATATTGACGATCTTACCCCCATTTCCCTGATCAACCATGTGTTTAAGAACCGCCTTTGTACACAAAAAAGTGCCCTTAAGTTTAATGTCCAACACTTTTTGGAAAATGTCTTCTTCTAAGTCTAATACTGGGACTCTATCTATGCCTCGTGGGAATGCAGCATTATTTATTAAAATATCCACTCTACCAAATTCACTTATGGTCTGATCTACCAAATTTTGAACATGCTGAAAGTTTGTCACATCGACGATAGCAGTTAGTGCTTTTCTACCATGTTCCCTAATTTGATCAGCAACGCTTTCTACATCTTTCCAACCGATAGCTTTCTCATCTGGTGGAAAACTATCGGAGTTTCTTCCTGTACCGGTCACTACTACATTAGCTCCAAGTCTGGCCAGTTCCACGGCAGCTGCTCTACCGATACCCCTTAATCTACCTGCTCCCGTGACTATAGCCACTTTACCATCTAATTCACCCATATTTTTAATCCTCCTCATTTTGGTTTGGTATCACGTATATCTGGACAATACCAAATTTTAACACACATATATATTCATTTATAAACGTTCTCAATGCTATAATAATTTCATAATAATCTATTAAGGGAGCCGTCATTTGCTAAGTATTATCCACTCCTCCGTTATGGTGGCAGACTCAATCGAGTTCTCTGGTATAACGTCAGCTCTACTCATCGGCCTGATTATTGGTTTAAGACATTCAACAGATGGGGACCATATAGTAGCAGTTTCTACTATGGCTAGGGACTACAAGAGCATTTTCAAGGGCCTTTGGATAGGTGTCTCTTGGGGTCTTGGCCACTCAAGTCCCTTGATCGTACTGGGAATCCTTATATTGTTATTCAAAGAGACTGTCATGGACGCATACGAATCTGTCGCGGAATTCTTTGAATTTGGTGTAGCACTAATGTTGATTCTACTCGGACTACAAGTTTTTTGGAAAATTAAAAACGGGGATTTCCATGTACATGATCATCAACATGATGACGAAGAACATAAACATTTGCATGGCACACATACTCACGATGAACCTTTACAAGATCCTCATAAAGAGACGAAACATGGTCCTTTTCCAGAATTGATACCATTTTTCAGACTAAAATCCTACATGATTGGACTAGTACATGGATTAGCAGGAAGTGCTGCTGTAATGCTAGCCATATTGCCTACAACTCCAGACTTTAAGTCCGGTGTACTCTTTTTAATTTTCTTCTCGGTCGGCACAATGATATCAATGGCTATATTCACAGTAATAATATCGACTCCTTTCGCTTTTACATCAAAATCTGATAGGTTGAGTAATGTAATAATTTCTGCAGCAGGCCTACTAAGTATATTACTTGGCCTAGCTTTGGGGTCTGATATCTTGTTTGGAACAAATATGACAGGCATATTATGGTATTGATCAATAAGAATGGGTAGCATCACAAAGCCCACAACAAATAGATATCACGGGCTAGATGCCCTAAGAGCTTTTGCTATGATTATGGGAGTTGT
>CAZNWQ010000020.1:0-16890 GCA_964576965.1 uncultured Dehalococcoidia bacterium | reverse complement strand
GACTTCTGTTTGAGTTTCTACTACCTGGTCTACAGGTTGAGGAACTTCTTCGACTATAATTTCTGGTCTAGATGACTCCTTGATTTGTGAGCCATGTGGGTGAAGTTCTCCGGCATATACTTTTAGTCTACTTAACATTTGGCGGCCTAAGGAAGTTTTAGGGAGCATGCCTCTTACAGCCTCACGTATAACCCTATCCGGGTGGTTCTCTTGCATTTTATACAGAGGAGTTGCTTTCAAGCTGCCAGGATAGTGGCTATGGCGATAGTATATTTTTTGTTCGAGTTTTTTTCCGGTAACCTTTACCCTGGAAGCATTAACTACTACTACATGGTCACCAGTGATCAAGTTCTTGGCATATACAGGTTTGTGCTTACCTTGTAGAAGTGTGCTAACTTCCGTAGCCAATCTGCCCAGGATTTTGTCTGTGGCATCGAAGACGTGCCACTTCTCGTTTATTAGAGATGGTTTTGTATTAAATGTTTTCATCGTTTTCATATTGCATTCGCCTCGATTAGTGCCTTTTCCCAGACACCAAAGTTATTCTGTGTTTCAAATATAGGAATAGCGTATTCGACACTCATCAGGTACAGGGCTTTAGCGTCAAGAACTTTATTGTACGCTCCTAGGGTATTGGAATTTGCCAATTTATAAAACTCTTCCAGCATTAACTTTCCAGATCCTACATCAATCAAAGTTCCAGCCATACGCCGAACCTGTTGGGGTAGAAAAGCATTAGCTACAAAATCAAATTCTACTAAATCACCCTCTTTATGAACAGTAACTTCGAACATATTTCTGATAGTAGACATGGATTCTTTGGAAAGAGCTCCACTGAATGGAGCGAAATCTCTAGTTCCTTCCAGCATGTTGCCAGCTATTCTCATAGATTCAATATCAAGATTACCTTTGAAGTTATAAGTATAATCTCCAAAAAGCGGTGATCTAATTGGGTTATTTAGTATCTTAAATTTGTACCACCTCTTTATGGCGTCTCTTCTCGGGTCAAAGAAGATATTAGTCTTTGCTGTTTCTTTGATTACTATATCTTGAGGCAAATAACTGTTTAGGGCTCGCGTGAATTCCTGTGGGCTGTACGCGACATTTGCATCAAATGCTACAACCTGACCCATTGCATGAGCCCCTGTGTCTGTCCGTCCAGCTCCTTTAATTCTTGTTGGTTCTCCAGTCAGATTGAAAATAGCTTCCTCTATGGTCCCTTGTATGGACGCGACATTTTTTTGGTATTGAAAACCGTGGTATTTGCCACCATTGTATTCAACTAAAAGGGCTAACCTCACTGTATCAACTCCAAAAGAGCCATCGGTGATCCATCACCCTTGCGATTCTCCATTTTGATTATTCTAGTGTAGCCACCTGCTCTATCGGTGTATCTAGGGGCTAGATCGTCAAATACTTTTCTGACCATTTGTTCTTCTGTGACGAAAGCGAGAACTTGGCGTCTGTGGCTAAGATTACCTTTTTTGCCAAGTGTAATTATCTTCTCCACCATGGCTCTGAGTTCTTTAGCCTTAGCTTCAGTAGTCTTGATTCGCTCATGTTTGATTAAGTCAGTCACCTGGGTTCTAAACATCAAAACTCTTTGGTTTGTCGGTCTATTAAGTTTTCGACCTGATACTCCGTGTCTCATAATGCCTCTGCAACGTTATTTATTTCTGGTGTAGCTTCTACGTCGTCTGTGACTTCCTCTTCTGTTTCCTCCACTGAGGCAGTGGTTTTTTCTTTGACGAAACCGAATTCTATCAGTTTTGCATTTAACTCGTTCAAAGATTTTACTCCAAAATTTCTTATTTTAATTAAGTCAGATTCGTCTGTTTCCAAAACTTGGCCAACTTTGTTTAGGTTAGTCCTTTTCAGACAGTTTAATGTTCTGGATGACAAGTCTAATTTCTCTATAGGTGTATTATATTGCTCTATAGGTATCGTAGCGGTGAATGAAGGTCTTTCCTTGGTCCCCTCTCCTGCTTTGTCAGCGTTGGCAAACAAGAAGAATTGTTGCAATAGAAAGTCGGCACCATTTTTGACGGCATCGACTGGAGTAACTGTACCGTCTGTCCAGACATCCAACATTAGTCTCTCAAAGTTTGTAGCTTGTCCAACCCTAGTATTTTCTACCGTGAAATTAACTTTTTTTACAGGACTGAATATTGCATCTACTGGTAAAACCCCAATAGTAGTGCCTTTTACAGAACCAGCAGGCATATATCCTCGCCCTTGTTCTACGTTAAACTCAACTGAAAGTATTCCCTTGTCCGATTCCATTGTCGCTAAGTGTAAGTCAGGGTTGATTATTTCAAAGTCAGCGGACAAAGCTATATCTCCAGCAGTAACGGGGCCTTCTCGTTTTATATCTAGCCTTAATTTTCCAGGCCGTTCCGACAGAGACTTAAGTCGTATTGCCTTTACATTCATTATGAATTCTTCTATATCTTCCTTCATATGTTTGAGAGTGGAAAACTCATGCAAGACTCCTTCTATTTTCACCCATGTGACAGCGGTTCCTTCTATAGAAGTAAGAAGGACTCTTCTCATCGGATTACCTAAAGTTATTCCATAACCCGGGTGAAGCGGTCCAACAGCGAATCTGGCGTAATCCTCATGGGATTCCACCACACTTATTTCGGGACTTGGTACATCTTCTAATTCAAAAATTTCAGTTGATTGATTCATATCTGTAAATCCTTCCGTTATCTGGAGTAAAACTCCACTACCAATCGAGCATCTATACCCGTGTCTATTTCGGTCATGTCTGGACTAGATATAATTGTCCCTTCCATATTCCCTGCATTCAATGCCAACCAATTTGGCAAAGGTCTACGAGGTACATCCTGAGAAACGCGACTATACATATCCAATTTTTTACTTGATTCTTTCCAAGTAACCACGTCATTGATTTTTACCCTGTAAGAGGGTATGTCAACTTTTTTACCGTTCACTTTTATATGTCCATGTGTAACCAGTTGCCTTGCTTGACTCCTAGACTCTGCGAAGTTCAATCTGTACGCAACGTTGTCGAGTCTTTCCTCTAATATTTGCATCAGATAGGATCCTGTGATGCCTGGGCGTCTCAGGGCCTCGGAGTAGTATTTAAGGAATTGCCTCTCCAATACTCCGTATATTTGACGGGCTTTTTGTTTCTCTCTAAGTTGAGTTCCCCAATCGGATGTTCTCCTGCGTCTAACAGGTTGACTTCCTGGTGGTTTTCTTCGTTTTTCTACCCCACATTTGGGGGTGTAACAACGCTCGCCTTTAAGAAAAAGCTTTTCTCCTGCCCTACGGCAGAGTCTGCAAACAGCATCAGTATACCTAGCCATACTATCTCCCTTTTATACCCTTCTACCTTTAGGCGGTCTACATCCATTATGGGGTATTGGTGTGACATCCTTTATAGTTGTGATATGTAGTCCTGCTCCCTGTAGAGAGCGTATAGCGACCTCTCTACCTGATCCAGGGCCCTTAACAAACACTTCCACCTGTCTCAATCCATGTTCCATTGCTTTTCGAGCGGCAGTTTCTGAAGCTCTTTGAGCGGAGAAGGCAGTTCCTTTTCTAGAACCTTTGAATCCTTGTGAACCAGAACTTCCCCATGACAACACATTTCCCTCTAAGTCCGTTAGGGTTACTATTGTGTTGTTAAATGTGGATTGTATATAAACTTTACCATTTGGTACAAATTTTCGTTCTCTTCTTCTAGTTCTAGTTCTAGTTCTTCTAGTGGTCATACAGCTTCTCCTTACCTTCTGGCGGTCCTACCACGGCCCGCTATAGTCTTTTTACCGCCCCTTTTGGTTCGTGCGTTAGTCTTAGTTCTTTGTCCTCTCAGGGGTAAGCCGCGTCTGTGTCGCAAGCCTCGATATGAACCGATATCGATTAATCTTCTTATATTTCCGTTAACTTCTCTTCTAAGATCCCCTTCCACAATGTAGTCACGATCAATTATCTCTCTTATTTTGGTAAGATCATCTTCTGTAAGATCATGAACTCTCGGATTTCCTTCTATGCCTGATTTAACGGCCACAGCTTTAGATATGACCGGACCTATGCCATAGATCCTCTGTAGAGAGTAATCCAATCTTTGTCCATCAGGTATGTCGATACCGGCAACTCTAGCCATTTTTAATCCTCATTTCCTCTCTAAGTTAACCCTGTCTCTGTTTGTGTTTCGGGTTTTCACAGATTACCCTGACTACTCTGTTTCTTCTTATTACTTTACATTTATCGCATCTTGGTTTTACTGAGGCTTGTACCTTCATGGTTCCTCCATTACTTGAAACGGTATGTTATCCGACCTCTTGTTAAATCATATGGGGAAAGTTCTACTAGGACCCGATCTCCCGGAAGGACTCGAATGAAATGTACGCGTATCTTTCCTGAGGCGTGAGCAAGTATTCTATGCCCGTTCGCCAGATCAACCCAAAACATAGCGTTGGGCAATGATTGTGCTACGGTACCTTCTATTTCTAATCCAGTTTTTTTAGCCATATGATTTTACTGTGGTTGTATTAATAAAAAGTATTACAACTGTGTTAATACTTCCGCTTCACCCTCCGTTATTACTAATGTGTGTTCAAAATGAGCAGACAAACTGCCATCTGAGGTAACTACTGTCCATTTGTCATCGAGTAATGTAGTTTCCCATGATCCTATATTCAGCATTGGCTCTATTGCTATAACCATTCCTTTTTTTAACAAGGTTCCTGAACCAGGAGTGCCATAGTTAGGTACCTGAGGCTCTTCATGCAGGGATTTGCCTATGCCGTGCCCCACGTATTCCCTTACAACTGAATAACCCATTTTTTCAGAATACGATTGTACTGCCCATCCTATATCTCCAGTCCTAGCACCGTCAGTAGCTGCTGCTATTCCCCTGCTCAGTGCCTCTTTTGTTACTTTTATAAGATCTGATTTATCTGATGGGATATTACCAACACCAGTAGTTATTGCGTGGTCACCATGGAATCCGTCAACAACGGCGCCTATATCTATGCTTACTATATCTCCATCTTTCAAAACTTTATTGCCAGGTATACCGTGAACAATTTCTTCATTTATAGAAACACATATTGTCCTTGGGAATCCCAGATAACCTTTGAAAGAAGGCCTTGCCCCCAGTCGCACTATTTCTTCGTAAGCTATGTCATCTAGTTCAGAAGTTTTCATTCCTGGACGCACGGATTCTATTAGTAATTGCAGGGTTTTAGCAACTACTTCCCCAGCTCTACGCATGGCATCTATTTCCCGGGGAGATTTTATGGTAATTCCCCTGTCTTTTGTGCCTATGTTACTAAATATTGTTTCTTCACTCATTACAATGTGCCCTTATGAAACAGCACCTATTAAAGATTCTCTAACTTGTTCAATACTTCCTTCTCCATCTACGCTTACCAGGGATCCCCTTGTCGAGTAGTATTCTATTAACGGATTTGTTTGTTCGCCAAATACTTTAATACGTTGAACTACTGCTTCAGATGTATCGTCTTCCCGCTGGTAAAGTTCACCATTGCAAGTATCGCATTTCCCTTCAATTTGAGGGGGGGAATTTATCTCGTGGAAAGGTTGTTGGCATTGTCTGCATATCCACCTTCCTCCTAACCTACTTATCAATTCTTGGTCGGAGACCACGATGTTAGCGACCTTGTCTATGCTTTCGCCTTGGCTTTCTAACGCTTTTTCTAAGGACTGTGCTTGTTGGACTGTCCTGGGAAATCCGTCCAAGATATACCCAGATTCAACATCTTCCATTTTTATTCTTTCTTCTATCATACCGATAATTAGTTCGTCCGGCACCAGCAAGCCCTTTTTCATGTAGTCTCTAGCTGTCACCCCCAACTCGGTGCCTCGATTCTGGTGGTCCCTCAAAAGGTCACCAGATGAAATATGCACCAATCCTAAGGATTCAGACATGCTTTTTGCCTGTGTTCCTTTGCCAGCTCCCGGTGGTCCCAGTAAAATTATACGCAATTTATCGATTCCTACCTTATAAATCCTTCATAATTTCTCATCATTAGTTGTGCCTCTAGTTGTCTCATAGTATCTAGTGCAACACCTACCATGATGAGCAAACTTATCGACGGTAGTTGCAACGCGCGCACATCGCTTATCAACGTGGCTATATATGGTATCACTGCAACTATACCAAGGAAGACTGCTCCTCCCCATGTAACTCTGACTATTATTCTGTTCAGATATTCTTCGGTTGAATTACCAGGCCGTATACCAGGTATAAATCCGCCGTTGCGTTGCAAGGATTCAGCTAGGTTTTGTTGACGAAAAATAATTAGAGCGTAAAAGAATGTAAATGCCACTACTAATACAAAACTAACAAGGTAGTAGAAAAACCCTGTTGGGTCGAAAAGATTTTGGATGAAGCCAGCAACTTGACTGCCGAAGGAAGTGCTAGTTGGATCAATAAAATAACTTGCGACAACACCAGGAAATATCATGATGGAAAAGGCAAAGATTAATGGTATCATCCCTGCTGAATTAACTTTTATTGGAAGATGGGTTGCACCACCAGATCTATACATCCTTCCGCCTCGAAAAACAGCTTTCCCGTACTGAACAGGTATTCGTCTTTCTGCTTCAGCAAATAGTACTATTAAGTAAACCATCAACACGCCTATTACTGCTAGTAGTAGTAGTCCTGCCATGTTATCTTTTTCCAAAAAACCTTGTCCAATCATTTGAGGCAGGGTAGAGACGATACCCGCGAAAATTATTATAGATATGCCGTTTCCTATACCTTTTTCAGTAATTAATTCTCCAATCCAGACCAAAAACACAGTGCCTGCTATCAGTGTTATTATGATTGCCAAAGTAGGTAATAGTTCGTCGCCAGAAGTTCCGAGACCTCCTATTGCTCCGCTTCTTTGGAGCATGGTGAGTTGCCCAAATCCTTGCAATGCTGCGATTGGCACCATTAGGTAGTGTGTGAGCATGTTTATTTTTTGACGCCCTACTTCACCTTCTTTGCTCAGTTCTTTAAGTTGTGGGAATACCGGCACCATAAGTTGCATTATGATGGAGGCTGTTATATAAGGAAAAACTCCCAATGAAACTACACTTAAATTACGTAAAGCTCCTCCACTGAACATGTCTAAGAATCCAAAAAGTTCGTTTTGCCTGAAGAATTCATCTAAAGATTCCCTATCTATGCCTGGAACAGGCACTTGTGCAAGGAATCTGAATATGATTAACATGGCGAATACGAACAGTAATTTACCTCTTATGTCAGGTACTTTCATAGCATCTATGAGGGCTTGTAGCAAACGAGGAGTGCCAGATTCTTGCCTGTCTGCTTGACTTTGACGCATCATAATTAGATCTCTATAACCTTTCCACCAGCGTCTTCTATTTTTCGTTTGGCCTCTGCCGAAAATGCATTAGCGGTTACATTTAGAGAATGGATAGCCTCTCCTCTGCCTAGGATTTTCACAGGTAGTTTCAAATCTCTTATAAGGTTAGCGTTTTTCATGTCCAAGGAAGTAATATTTGCCTTGTCTGGGAAAATAGAGTACAAGTTGTCTAAATTAACTCTGCTGTACTGTTTTTTGAAGATATTAACAAAACCTCTCTGGGTGGGCAGACGTTTTACCATGGGATTCTGTCCACCTTCAAACGTAGGTCGCACTCCACCACCGGATCTGGCAAGTTGCCCTTTCATTCCTTTACCTGAGTATGTTCCTTGGCTGCTATTGCCTCTGCCTATACGTTTTCTATTTTTTCTGGCTCCTGACGGAGCCTTTAATTGATCTAGTCTCATTTATTTTCCTGCTTCACTTCTATAAGGTGCCTAACTTTGTGAACCATTCCCCTAATTATGGGCGTATCATGTTTCTCTAGCTCTTGATTGAGCCTTTTGAATCCAAGCGCCCGCATAATCCTAGATTGCTTCTTAGGATACCCTATGGTACTTTTTTTCCATTTTATTGTTATTATGCTCAACACAGCCCTCTGTTATGTTTTATATAGATAGAATTGGATTTCCCACCTGACAGGTGTTTTATGAAGTTCCTCTTCTTTTTGCTATTTCCTGATTCTTGTCTCTTAATTCTAGCAGTGCGGCTATAGTTGCTTTAACAACGTTGATAGCGTTACCATTGCCTATTGATTTAGTGAAAATATCCCTTATTCCAGCCGATTCCACTACCGCTCTAACAGCTCCTCCTGCTATTACACCTGTGCCACTTGGAGCCGGTTTCAATAAAACTGTTGAAGCACAGAACTTGCTAGTTATTTGGTGCGGTATTGTCGTTCCTTTTATCGGCACATGTATCATATTACTCTTAGCGGTAGTTACGGCTTTTCGTACTGCGTCTGGAACAGCGTAGGCTTTTCCAAGTCCTGCTCCGACATTGCCTTCCCCATCTCCTACAACTACCATCACGCTAAATCCTCTGCGTCGACCGCCCTTAACAACTTTGGTGACTCTGCGGATCTTCACCACGCGTTCTGTTAATTGATAATCTGAAACATCAGTATTGTTCATTTGTCGTGCTGCTTGTACCATTAAAACTCCAGCCCGGCCTCTCTAGCAGCTTCTGCCAGAGCTTTAACACGGCCATGATATTTGTATCCACCCTTATCGAAGACAACTTTAGCCACGCCTTTGGCTTTGGCTCTTTCAGCTATTAGAGATCCTACCGACGAAGATATTTCTTGTTTAGTCGGAGTATCTTTCACCTGTTTAAATTGGGTTTCATTGCTCGAGGCGAATGCCAATGTATTGCCCTCTATGTCATCGATAACCTGAGCATATATATGGTTCAGGCTCCTGAACAAAGATAACCTTGGCCTATCAGATGTGCCATGTATCTTTTTCCTGACACGGATATGCCTCGCCACTCGCATAACTCTAGATGTTCTGTCTTTACCCATTTATGAAGTCCTTCCAGCTGCTTTTCCAGGTTTTAGGCGTACTACCTCGTTTGACAGGCGTACTCCTTTGCCGGTATAAGCGTTTGGCTTCCGAGTTCTTCTAATTCTTGCTGCCATCTCTCCTACGGCTTGTTTGTCTATTCCATCGACATGTATTCTGTTGGCTCCTTCAAGGGATAGAGTTACACCTGGAAGAGGTACAATTTCCACTTGATGGCTATAGCCTAATTGCAAAACTAAATTCTCACCTGATTCCTGTGCTCTATATCCTGCTCCAACTAGATCTAGACTTTTTCTAAATCCTTCGTTAACACCTTTAACCATATTAGCAATAAGGGCTCCGGTAAGACCATGTAAAGATTTATGTCTTTTATCGTCCGAAGGTCTAGTGACACGAAGAGTATCGCCATCAATATTGATGGACATCTCATTGTGGAAGGTGTTTTTTAAAGTGCCCTTATGGCCGGTTACTTCTACCGTGGATCCATCTATTTCCACTTTGACACCATTTGGTATGCTTATTAATCTGTTTCCTACTCTTGACATATTATCACCATAGGTAACACAGGTATTCCCCGCCTATCCCTTTCCGTTTTGCTTCTTCTCCTGTCATTACTCCTTGTGATGTTGAGATTATGGAGACACCTATCCCTCCAAGGATAGGTTTTATATTATTACTACCCACGTATTTTCTTAATCCCGGTTTACTAACTCGTTTTAGTCCGGATATCACAGATTCATTCTTACCTCTGTACTTGAGTCGCAGTAGGATATCATTCTGGGGTTTCTTGGATACAACCTCGAAATCTTCTATAAAACCTTCTCTTTTCAATATGTCAGCCAAAGAAACCTTAGCATTGGATGAAGGCATTGATACTGTTTCATGGCGAACAGCTACCGCATTTCTTATACGGGTCAACATATCAGCTATTGGGTCAGTTGTTAAACTCATATTTACCAGCTTGCCTTCCTAATTCCCGTAATCTCCCCTTTTAACGCCAAAGTTCTGAAACAAATTCGACAGAGACCGAAATGTCTTATATAACCCCTTGGCCTGCCACAGAGATTACATCTGTTATAGTTTCTAACAGGGTATTTCTTTGGTTTTTTCCATTTCGCTATTAAAGATGTTTTTGCCAATTGATATTCCTAAGTAAAAATTTGATTATTTCGTTTATGACCTGGCCATTTGCCTATTGTTTTCTTTGACGAACGGCATTCCTAATAAATCTAATAGCCGCATTGCTTCTAAGTCAGTTTTAGCAGACGTGACTATAGAGACTTGTAGTCCACGCACTCGGTCTATTTGTCCGTAATCTATTTCGGGAAATATTACATGTTCACTTATACCTAGAGAGTAGTTACCTCGCCCATCAAAAGCCCTGTTTGAAACTCCTCTGAAATCTCTAATTCTTGGCAGTGCAGCGTTCAGTAATCTATCCATAAATTCGTACATGCGTTTGCCGCGTAATGTAACGGACGTCCCTATGGGTTCTCCTTCTCTTAACTTAAATCCAGCTACCGATTTTTTTGCTCTGGTGATCACCGGCTTTTGACCTGTAATTAGGCCTAAGTCTTTAGTAGCATTTTCCATAGCTCGGGGGTTATTCTTAACTTCACCCATTCCTATGTTAATCACTACCTTCTTTATGCCTGGTAATTCCATGACATTTTTGTAACCGAATTCAGCCATTAAATTGTCTTTTACAGACGAACGGTACAATTGGAGTATCCTAGGAATACTGCTGTTGTCTTCAGTCTTTTTGTTGGACTTTTTAGCAGTACTGACTTTTCTCGATTTAGCTCCAGTGGTTGATTTTGGTCGGCCTCTTCTCTTGGGTGTTTCAACCACTTCTTCTTTACCCACAGTTTGAGTGTCAGTAGTATCTACTGAGGCAGTTTCTAAATCTTGTTCTTCAGTTTTTTCTAATCTATTACTTCTTGGCATGAGGAACAAATCCTTACTTTTCTTTGGTCTTCTAGAAATTTCTTTCCTGTCCTTACTGGTTTGTCACAATTGTTACAGACTATAACGACGTTTGATATGTTAAGAGGAGCTTCCCGTTCTACTATGCCTGCTTGGCGTACGTTTTGTCTTTGTCTGGTGTGTTTTTTTATCATGTTCACACCTTCAACTAATACCAATCCATCCTTTTTTAGTATTGCCTGTACTTTACCTCTTTTACCTTTGTCTTTTCCGGCCAATATTTGGACCGTGTCTTCTCTCTTTATCGACATCAAAGAACCTCCGGTGCGAGAGAGACTATTCTCATAAACGATTTATCTCTTAACTCCCGGGCCACAGGTCCAAATATTCTTGTACCTCTGGGACTAAGGTTTTCAGTCAGAATCACTGCGGCATTCTCGTCAAATTTTATATACGAACCATCTGGTCTTCTGTGTGGATGAGCTGTTCTTACAATTACTGCTTTTATTACCTCACCTTTTTTAACACCGCCTGAAGGTATTGCTTCCTTTACGGATGCAACGATAATATCCCCCAGATAGGCATATCTCCGTCTAGTGCCACCTGGTACGTTTATACACATTATTTCTTTGGCACCTGAGTTGTCTGCTACAGTCAGCCGTGAAAATGTTTGAATCATTATTCTGAAGGATCCTCCTCAATGTTTTCTGGCGTAGCGTTTTCTTGAGAATCGCTCGCTTCTGCTTCTA
This sequence comes from uncultured Dehalococcoidia bacterium, assembly GCA_964576965.1. Taxonomy (GTDB): domain Bacteria; phylum Chloroflexota; class Dehalococcoidia; order Lucifugimonadales; family UBA2985; genus VFHP01. The sequence continues at coordinate 5,316 of CAZNWQ010000020.1, read as the reverse complement.
AGTTGTCTATTTCGACTGTTTCATTTAATGGATCTAGTGTTCCAGTTCCATCGAAATTTGTCGATGAGATCACTTCGGTTACTCTCCATCTTTTTGTTTTAGATAATGGACGAGTCTCCATTATGCTCACAACATCCCCAACTGAGGATAGATTGCTCGAATCGTCGGCATGAAGTTTGGTAAACCTTTTAACGGATTTGCTATAAAGTCGATGATTTTGTCGCCATTCAATTTCGACTACGACAGAGTTATCCATCTTATCGCTTACCACTCTACCGATTCTGGTTTTCCTTCTATTCCTCTGCATATTACTTTCCATTTAGTCCTCTCTGGCGCATGACTGTCTTTATTCTTGCAATTGTCTTCTTGACGTTGCGTAATTCTTGCGGATTATTTATTTGTCGCGTGCTTAGGCGGAAACGTATGTTCATCATTTCCCTGAAACTGTTATCCAGTTCCGATTGGATCTGATCGTCCGTCAGAGCTCTAATTGCCGTCATGTCCAAATCTAATTACCTCTATTAATCAAAATTGCCTTGTATATCATTTTTGTAAAGCACCGTGGTACTGACCGGAAGTTTTTGTGACGCTAACCTTAACGCCTCTTTGGCCAAAGGTTGGCTAACTCCAGAAACTTCGAAAAGAATTCTTCCTGGTTTTACCACTGCCACCCAACCATCTACCGCACCTTTTCCTCCACCTTGCCTGGTTTCGGCAGGTTTAGAGGTAATAGGCTTGTCTGGGAAGACTCGTATCCAAACTTGTCCTCCTCGTCTAAAATGCCGGGTTATAGCTCTTCTTGCTGCCTCTATTTGATTGGCTTTGACCCACGCGGTAGAGGTGGCTTTCAAAGCATAGTCGCCAAAAGCTATTCGGCTTCCGCCCTGCGAAGAACCACGCCTCTTTCCCGTGTGCATTTTTCGATATTTAGTTCTCTTCGGTTGTAACATCCTGGTTTTCCTCTGTTATTTCTGTCGGAGTCTCTGATACTACTTCCGCAGCTTCATTCTGAACTATCTGAACCTCATCCGTGGGAGTTTGTTCTTCTCCCCCAACAGTAATTTCTATCATTCCCATTTCTTCGTCTTCAGATTCGATGTCTGATTCTTTCTGTTCAGGGAGTATATCTCCTAAGTAGATCCAAACTTTTACGCCGATTCTCCCAAATGCAGTTCTGGCTTCCGCGAGGCCGTAATCAATATTTGCTCTCAAAGTATGCAAAGGAACTCGACCTTGCATTACTTTCTCTTGTCTAGCTATTTCTATACCCCCAAGCCTACCGGAACAGATAATTTTTATTCCTAGCGCTCCAGCCTGCATTGCTCTATTAACCGATTGAAACATAGCCCTTCTAAAAGCGACTCGCCTCTGAAGTTGCTCTGCTATGCTCATCGCAACAAGCTGGGCATTAAGTTCTGGCTGTCTTATTTCTTGGACGTTTAATCTGGCGGTCTTATGAGTCATGCTTTCTACGGTTTTGCGTAGATCTTCAACTCTCTGCCCACCTCTTCCTATGACTATACCTGGCCTAGCAGCGTGTACATTGACTACCAGTTCATGGGCACCGCGCTCCAACTCAATTTTAGATATACCGGCCTCAGGAAGTTGAGAAAGGACAGCTGCACGTATTTTTATATCCTCCTGAAGTAGTTCCCTGTATTGCGCGGGTTTATTAGCGTACCATTTGGAGTCCCAGTCTTTTATTATTCCAAGTCTAAACCCAGTTGGATGTGTTTTTTGCCCCATTAACGAGCCTCCTCTTCGTCTACCACAACAGTAACGTGGCAACTCCGTTTAATTATTCTACTGGCTCTTCCTCTAGATCTGGCCCTGAATCTCCTGAGAGAGGACCCTTCATCCGCGTATATTGAAACTATTTTCAGGTCTCTTTGAGACATCATGCTATTATTCTCGGCGTTGTTGGCGGCTGATTTTACCACCTTGGCCACTTCCTTAGCGGCCGGCGTAATCAAAAAATGTAGAGTGTTCAACGCTTGGTCAACTTTTTGACCTCGCACTAAATCCACCACTCTTCTCATTTTTTTGGAAGATATACCTATATTTTTAGCAACAGCTTTTACTGCCATAATAAATTTTCCTATTATCTCCTAGCCTGTGTCCTGCGTTCGGTTCTGTCTGCATGTCCGCGGTAAGTACGCGTCGGGGCAAATTCTCCGAGTCTATGACCCACCATGTTTTCAGTCATGAAAACAGGAACATGTCTTCTACCATCATGGACTGCTATAGTCATCCCTACCATATTTGGCATTATCATAGAAGCTCTGGACCATGTTCTTATAACGGTGTTACCACTAGCGTTTTGCAGTGACTCCACTTTTTTCATGAGTTTAGCGTCTACAAATGGACCCTTCTTAATGGATCTAGACATGTCTACATACTCCGTTATTAATCATATTAATTTTGATACCTTTTCCTTACTATCATTACACTGGATTTATTCTTTCTCCTAGTTCTGTAACCCAAGGCAGGTTTACCCCAAGGGGTTTTCGGGCCAGGCATACCTATCCCTGATCTGCCTTCTCCACCACCATGTGGATGGTCTCTAGGACTCATAGCACTTCCCCTTACTTGAGGCCTGCGTCCCAGATGACGGTTTTTACCAGCTTTACCAAGTTTAATATTTTTGTGGTCTGGATTACTAACTTCTCCTATCGTGGCCATGCACTCAGGATTCAGTCTGCGAACTTCTCCAGAAGGCATTCTGAGCAAAACGTGACTTTCCTCCCGGGCCAAAACCTGAGCTGATGTTCCAGCTCCTCTTGCCAATTGCCCGCCTCTTCCAGGGTGCATTTCTATATTATGTACGGGACTACCGGATGGTATTGCCCTAAGCGGCAAAGCGTTTCCAACACTTATTTGGGAATCGGGACCGGATTCTATACTTGCACCAACGTGTAATCCTTGAGGGGCAATATTATAACGTTTTTCACCATCAGCGTAGTGTATCAACGCTATACGAGCATTTCGGTTGGGGTCATATTCTATAGATACCACTTTACCCGGTATCCCTAGCTTGTTTCTTTTGAAATCTATCAACCTATATCTTCTCTTTGCGCCTCCTCCACGATGTCTTACAGTCATCCTTCCTTGCGCGTTTCTGCCCCCGGTCTTTTTAATAGGGGCGAGCAGTGACTTTTCAGGACTTTTTCTGGTTATATCGTCGAAAGTCCCTAAAACTACTGCTCTTCTACCAGGAGATGTTGGTTTTACTTTTCTAAGTGGCACTTACGCTCCCTCAAATATCTGGATTTTATCACCAGTTTGTAGTGTAACAATTGCTTTTTTCCATGATGGTCTTCTAGTGAATCTAGTACCATATCTTTTGTTCTTGCCTTTTACTTTTTGTATATTCACATCAGTGACAGTTACTCCAAATGATGTTTCAATAGCTGATTTTACTTGAACTTTATTGGCCCTAGTGTCAACTTCAAAGGCGTATTTACCTAACCCGTCTTGCATAACGGTGGTTTTCTCTGTTACCAGAGGCCTTTTTAGTATTTCAAATACGTGTAGAGCCATTATCAATTCACTCTTTCAGGTCCACATTGGTGTTTGCCATGTCGGACCATAACTTTTCTGCCAATCTTACTGCATCAACTGTGATCAAGAGTCTGTCGTGATTAAGAAGATCTAAGGCGTTTAATTGCTTTGCGGGCAATGTCCTCACTCTTCTTATGTTTTTTGATGATTGTATAACTTCAGATCGTGATTGCTCCGTTACTATCAATGTAGGAGTTTCGATTTTAAGATTAGACAATACTTTGTGCATTTCTTTGGTTTTCGCACTTTCTACTTGTATATCATCAACTACTACAATTTTGTTATCCCTTACTTTTTGAGACAGTATGCATCTTATAGCACCCGTGTTCATCTTTTTGGGTATCTTTTGAGAGAAATCCCTAGGGTGAGGACCGAAAACAACTCCGCCTCCTCGCCAATGAGGAGCCCTGCTGCTTCCCTGTCTGGCTCGGCCGGTGTGCTTTTGCCTCCATGGTTTTGCCCCACCTCCGGAGACCATTCCTCGTGTTTTTGTTGAAGCCGTTCCTTGTCTGGCGTTAGCCATACGAGACACTGCTACTTGGTGAACTAAAGCTTGGTTCATAGGCGCACCAAACAAATCTTCGTTTACTGCTATGCTCTTTAGCTCTTTGCCAGAGGAATTCCAAGTAGGAATATTTATCATGACAATTTATTTCCCTTCTTGGATTCCTTTATTGAAAGAATGGTGTTTTTTGACCCTGGAACCGATCCTTTGACCAAAATAAGATTTCTTTCTGTGTCAACTCTAACAACTTTAAGGTTACTAGTTGTTATAGTTTGTGATCCCATGTGTCCTGCCATTGGAGTTCCCTTGAAAACTCGTCCAGGAGTAGTGCCTGCGCCAACTGAGCCAGGTGCTCTTGCCCTATCAGATTGGCCGTGAGTTTTAGGTCCGCCGCTAAAATGGTGTCTTTTCATACCACCGGCAAACCCTTTTCCTTTGGAAATACCAGTAACATCAACAAAGTCACCAGGCTGGAATATTCCGACATTTACTATCTGACCTACCTGAGAATCTCCTAGATCATTCACCCTAAATTCCTTTAAGTGTCTAACCAATGAAGATCGATTAAGATGTCCGGCCTCAGGTGAATTTAATTTAGTAACTCCCAGATAACCTATTTGGATTGCTTGATATCCATTTTTTTGTTCTGTTTTGATTTGCGTTACTACACACGGTCCTGCCTCTAATACGCTTACAGGTTCTACTATGCCTTCTTCACTGAAGACACGAGTCATACCATGTTTTTTTCCTAATATATTCTTCATTGTTTTTCTTTCAGTAGGCTACAGTTTTATTGCTATGTCTACCCCGGCAGGCACACTTAACCGGGTAAGTGCGTCTATGGTTTTAGACGTGGGATCCAAGACGTCTATAATTCTTTTGTGAGATCGCAGTTCGAAGTGCTCTCTAGAGTCTTTATCCACATGCGGCGACCTTATGACACAGAATCGTCTTATAGACGTAGGCATTGGTATTGGCCCAGCAACGCCGGCCCCAGTTCTCTCAGCGGCCTCCACTATTTGCGTGGCTGATACGTCTAGCACCTTATAGTCAAATGCTCTCAATACTATTCTAATTTTTTGTTTTGGTTCTACCATACATTTACCTTAGCCTATTTGGCGTTTACGAGCTCACCCGCTATACCTTGAGGCACCTCTTCGTAATGATCAAATTCCATAGATTGACTAGCGCGTCCCTGAGTTAAAGACCTCAGTGCGGTTGTGTATCCAAATGTTTCGGCTAGAGGAACG
>CAZNWQ010000019.1:0-17862 GCA_964576965.1 uncultured Dehalococcoidia bacterium | reverse complement strand
GGTTTCTTTCCTCATACCTTCCCGCAAAGTAGAATCCAGGTTCGAAAACGGTTCGTCCAATAATATAACCTCTGGTCTAGGAGCCAATGCCCTCGCCAAAGCAACTCTCTGCTGCTGGCCGCCAGAGAGTTCGTGAGGAAATCTATATTGATATGTATTAAGACGCGTCATAGTCAGTGCTCTTAGCACACTTTGTATGCCGTCTCTCTTAGTATCCACACCATAAGCCACGTTATCCGCAACACTCAGGTGTGGAAACAAAGCATAATCCTGAAAAACCATACCAACATGTCGCTTTTCAGGTTGTACAAAAACGTCATTATCCACCACTGTTCTGCCAGAAATGGAAACCGTGCCTTTATCAGGTTTTTCAAATCCAGCTATTAATCTCAAGGTAGTAGTTTTGCCACAGCCACTTGGACCAAGCAAAACCAATATTTCTCCTTTTTCAACTGAAAAAGTCGCACCATTTACCACCGGTTCGGCACCAAAACCCTTATATACAGATGTGATATGCACTGCTGGAACGGACATATTTACCATTTTTCTCCCCTGAGAGTAATCCAGGTCATGGGTATCGCAGAACTAAATATCAATATCAATGAACCCAGTGCAGCATACCCCAAGAAAGCTTCTTCGGCAGCTGACCATATATATGTCGCAAGCGTTTTGAACCCTAAAGGACCCAAAATCAATGTTGCCGGCAATTCTTTCATAGTCAACAAGAATACCAGAGAAGCACCAGCAAATACACCTCCACTGACCAAAGGCAAAGTGATTGAACCTAGAACCTTAACGTTAGTCTTACCCAAGGACCTAGCAGCCTCCTCTATCTTAGGATTAACCTGCAACAAAGAGTTTCTAATTGGACCAACAGACAGAGGTAAAAACAATACAACATATGAAAACACCAGAATCACCATAGTTTGATAGACGGGCCGAACATAATGAATGCCAAAATACACCAGTGCCATAGCCACCACTATGCCAGGCAATGCAAAGCTTACATAGGAAAGACGCTCTATCAGAGCACTGATCCTGCTGGGGTACCTTACCGCAAAAACAGCTATGAATATACCACATACGGTAGCGAAGAAAGCCGCCAACAAAGATGAATATACCGAGTTTACGGTTATTTGCATTAAGTTACTTGCCAAATCATCTGTTGATACTACTCTGGTAGCCCAATATATCAACACAGACACTGGAATAAACAAAGAAACGGTTACCACAATAGAACAAAGTATCAGACATATTCCCTTCCATGCATTAAGTTTGTATCGCTTTATGGATCTTGGGCTCCCTGAACCGGATACATAATATCTAGATAGATTCCGTGTTCTTGATTCTACATAAATTAATATAGCAGCCATGGTTACTAAAATCATGGCCAAGGCTGCAGCTCTTATACGATCGAAGGCAGATTCATATTCAACATAAATCGACCATGTAAAAGTTTCGTACTGCAACATAGATACAGCCCCAAAATCGCTAATAGTATAAAGAGCCACTATCAGACCACCTATAACCATTGAGGGCCTCAACATAGGTAAAGTTACTTTAATGAAGGTGTTCCATGCACCCATTCCTAACGCGTTCGAACTTTCTTCGATACTGGGATCCAGCTTATACAATGAAGCTCTAAGCGGTAGCAGTACATATGGAAAACTTAGAATGGTCAATGTTAAAAATGCTCCTGGGAAACCATAAATTTCAGGAAGCCTATCCACTCCCAATGGTAACATGGCATTCTGCAGCAATCCTTTAGGGCCAAAAGCTGTAATAACTATAAAGCCCCCAACATAGCTGGGGATAACGAGAGGTAAAATCGTTAGAACCGACCACATCCTTCTAAGTGGCAGGTCTGTCTTAATAGTTAGCCAAGCTATTGGTAAAGCAATGAGTACTGCTCCTATTGATACAGTAACCATTAACAACACAGTATTGCCAATTACTCCAATAGTATCTGGGTCCCTAAAAATATTAAGTATGTCTGTGCCTGTCTTGGTTACACTCAAAACCAAATAAAGTGGTGGCAACAGCATTGCTACTGCCACCACCACCGCAGGAATCCAGATTAAAGGAGGCCCTAACCCATTACCCACCAAATGGGTCACGGGCCCCCTCAACCTACTATTTTGAGCAGATAAAGTTATTGCTGTTTCCTTTGTATATAATCTACTCTCAGTCAGAGACTACGAGTGTGATACAACTCTTTGAACATACGCTAAGGATTATGGGAGTATACCTGTCTCCTGAAGAAGTTTCACAGTTCCACCTAGATCGGTTAAATCCCTAAGAGCGATATCCGGACTATTAATTTCATCAAGTGGTACTAGCACTAAACTGGTTTTTACTCCCTCAATCAATGGGTACTCAAATGTTTGACCTGCAAAATATTGCTGTGCTACTGGAGACAACATAAAGTCAATAAATTTCTGAGCGTTTTCTTTGTTTGATCCACTGTCCAAGATACCGGCACCAGCAACCATTATCAGTGAACCTGGTCCACCTGCTCTCGGATGATAGTTTCTAGCTGCAAAATCCTCTCCCTCTGTCGACAAAAATCTGTGAAGATAGTAATGATTTACAAATCCTACTTCGATTTCACCAGCAGCAGCAGCAGCTACTTGGGGCGTGTTTTTGGGGTAAACTTTGGGCTCATTAGCCTGAATATCAATTAACCATTTCTTGGCCATATCCTCACCCCATGCAGATCTCATACCGGTAACCATTGTCTGGAAAGAGGCATTTGTGGGAGCCCATCCTATCTTTCCCTTCCACTTGGAATCGGTGAATCCCCACATATCATCAGGTAATTCAGAGGCATCCATGTTTTTATTGTTATATACAACCGTTCTTGCCCTACCAGATACACCTACCCATTTGGAATCTGAAGATTGTGCCCATTCAGGAACCAAGGCCAAGGTATCTTCTGGTAAAGTACCGAGCAAGTCCTCGACGGAGCCTAGCCCTCCGGGGTCTTGAGCAAAGAACAGATCAGCTGGGCTTTTTGTCCCCTCTTCCAGCAAAAGGCTTGCCAATGCTGGAGTCTTGGCATATTTAACGTCCACGTCTATTCCCGAAGCCTGTTCAAATTGAGCTATTATTGGAGCGACCAAACTTTCCGATCGACCCGAGTAAATTACCAACTTACCAGGATCTGCCGGAACCTGCACTTCTTTAATCACTTCCTTTTCTATCACCTGAGGTGCTGGCGTAGGTGAAGCTTCAGTAGAACACCCCACCAAGGTGAACATAGCCAATAACAAAGTAATCACTATACCTTTATTCAAATCTCGTCTCCAATTAACTTAAATTACATAGAACACCCGAAACTCAGTAGCCACTCGAATAACCTTGGTGGGGTTTTTAGGTTGATTGTTAGTGTTAACGTGTCTTCTCTGTGCGTCTCTACATTGCATTGTAGTATGTATATACTTACTTTTTTTGTCAATACCATAAACGTTATATTTTATGTATATAAAAATACAATGTGCTAAGGCTACACAAATGGACAAATATATCGGGACGTTTATATAATAGTTTTTAATATATAAGACGTTATGAAGCGATCATTAATTGGGGTTTTGCCAGAATTTGTGGTGGGCCGTCAGGGACTCGAACCCTGGACACCCTGATTAAAAGTCAGGTGCTCTGCCAAACTGAGCTAACGGCCCTGAAAATATACAATAAAGACTTTATACTAGCCACGGGTGCTTTTCAATGGTTTATCGATTTGATCTATATTAAATACAATGCTGGAAAAATATTCGAAGCTCTCGAATGGCCAATACCTCAAACTTACCTTACCAATTATATTTGTCATATCTACAGGACCCCAAAACCTGGAGTCGCTACTGTTTTCACGATTATCTCCCACCACGAAATATGAGCCCTCTGGTACAAGAATAGGAGACATGTAATGTTGCCCTTTATTTACTATATAAGGTTCTTCTAAAACATCCCCGTCTATAAGAATCGAACCTGCCTCTATAGATACAGTCTCTCCGGGCAAGGCTATTACTCGTTTAACAAAATCCCTACCTGGCTCCATGGGGTATTCAAACACTATTATCTCTCCTCTTTTAGGTGCCTGAAAAAGAAATAAGTCATTAGATTCAGACCGGTCATTATTTGATCTCACTATGGAATCAAAAATTTCCGTACTCAGGCGAAAATATACTAACTTGTTCACTACTAATCTGTCTTGAGGAAAAAGAGAGGCTTCCATGCTAGACAGTTCAACTCTGTAATTTCTAAATGTTCCCTGTATTACAAAGAACAGCAACAAAGCCAATGCTACTGTCTCAAGTAAATCATTCAAAATATCTTTCATGTTAATTTCAACACTTATTCATACGATATGAAACAATTATAATCTTTAGCAAAAAACCTGACCACTACTACAATCTTGATATGCAAACTCTTCCCCAGAAACTGGTCTTGATAAAAAACTGAATTAGGGTATATTGATTTCGTTAAGAATCAATTGGCAGAAGCGTTCGGTAATCCAGATATAACACAGAATGTTAAATATTAATTATACAAAGCTTTATATTGCCCTAGTCTCTATTTTAATCCTCACTATTGGATGTAATACAGATGATAATACTTCTGAATCAAATAAAACAGTGTCAGGTGTTAACACTCAAATCCAGAGCATGAATGCTATTGAGTCCGCCAGCACATCGTTAGCCAGTAAATCCCAAACCAATAACGGGACTAGTGATTCTGGCATACATGTCACAGGTGTTGGATCCACAGATGCCAAACCTGATTTATCAATAGTAAACATAGGAGTTGAAACCAGAGGAGAAACCGTAGCCATTACACGCGCTGAAGCAGCGTCTTCAATGTCAAAAGTCCTCACTAGCCTGGACAAAAACGACGTCGATGCAAAAGATGTGCAAACCAGCAATTTCAGCATATATCCAGAATACGTGTACGAAGATGTACCAGGCAAAAGATATAGTGTACAAAAATTGATAGGATACAGAGTATCTAACACCGTGAAAGTTAAAGTCAGAGATCTTGATCGCCTAGGAGAGACAATAGACGATGCAGCTAGTGCAGGCGGGGATCATATAAGGATTAACGGAATAAGTTTCACTATAGATGATACTAAAGCACTTGAAGACATTGCTAGAGAATTGGCTGTTCTGGACGCTACACGTAAGGCCGACCAAATAGCAGGAATTACTGGTACGTATCGTGGTCGTATTATAGATATAATAGATCATTCATCAAACAACTCTAGCTCAAACTTTTCCAGAATGGAAATGGGCATGCTCGCTGATTACGCTAGCACTCCAATAAGTTCAGGTGAGTTGACGGTAACGGTAACGGTGAATGCGGTTTTTTCCATAATCTACGAGTAATTAGTTTGAATCTAATAGGACATCCCTGATGCTGTGTCCATCAACAATAATAAATATCCCAATGTACTTGTTGATATCTAAAAATGAATGATATAATTCATTGCTCTGAAGTCTATTCGAGACTCTCAATCCCCGATAGCTCAGTGGTAGAGCGGGCGGCTGTTAACCGCTAGGTCGTAGGTTCGAATCCTTCTCGGGGAGCCACTACAATTACCTACTAATTACGTTGATTAACGAGGATCTCAATGTCTTTTAGGAATGTGATAGTAATTCACTGCATGCTAATAATTGGTATGTTTTTTGGCAATCCTCAAGATGCCTACGCACACATACCATATGTGGCATCTGACAAGCATAATTCTCCGGAATCTGCGCTTGAAATAGAAGACATGACTATTTCAAGCGTGGTATACCAAACCATACACAATGAGTCTCCAGAATCATGGATAAAGCTTAATGGTATTAAGGGCGAAACTCTGTATTTCCAAATGGGAATACCAAAACTTAATCGACTGCAAAGCTACAGGCCAGATTTAGCTTTACTCAGATATAGCGATATTGAACAGAATAAATACACTGATACCATTCCGAAAGGTAAAGGATTAAGATACTCAAGTTATAACATCAAATACCCTGAGATATTCCACGAACAATTTACCAACACTACATCTTGGGTCCTATTTGAGAAGAATCTGGTACTACCTGAAACTGGAACTTATTTCCTGGCCTCATTCTCAGAACAGTTGCAGACAGGGAAATTATGGATAGCTGTAGGCAAAGAGGAATCATTCGGAATATCTGACCTTGGTAAACTACCAGCTAGTATATCTGAAATCAGGTCATTCCATGAAGTTGGCACCATAAATAGCCTGTTGTCGTATACTAACGTAATCTACGTCGTTTTCGTGCTGATAACAGCCTCAGTTGTAACGGCACTAATTCTATTGTTGTTAGGAATATTGAAATGGATACGGAGCAACTAATATTGAGTAACAAAGCTAAATTCAACATAGTACTGGTGCACCCAGAAATACCACAAAACACCGGGAACATAATTCGATTGTGCGCCAATACTGGGGCCGATCTCTACTTAGTAAAGCCTCTAGGATTTACCTTGAATGACGCTAACCTGCGAAGAGCATACCTAGACTACAAGGATCTGGCTAGAGTAACAATAATTGACAATATAGAAGATATTTTTTCTTCGCATATTAACCACAACATGTATTGTGCATCTACGGACGGAGCCAGAGATTATACAAAACCCTCCTATCAAACAGGGGACACTGTTATATTTGGGTCAGAAAGTGTTGGACTTTCAGAATCAACGAAAGCAAGAATATATCCGCATAATCAAATATCCATACCGATGATGCCCAACAACCGAAGTCTCAATCTATCAAATGCAGTGTCCATTATCGTTTACGAAATGTGGCGCCAAATGTCTTTCCTTGGTTCCACGATAAATACAGGCGGTAATAACGAATATTTTAGTTAATTGAAATATTCAACTTTATCTACTCCATAAAGAAGACAATATACTGTATGATCTACCGAAAACATCTTATTGTGCATGATTATTCAGGATATTTTTACACATGATTAGCATCATTAAAATCTTGACTTGGATAGTTCCTAAAAGATTGAGGTCAACTTGGATTTTGTTATCTATTACCTCGTTCGGAGTGTTGGCATCCGTCACGCTACTCTCTGTAGGCCTCTTGTATTCCAATGCATTAGCAGAAGGTGGACTGAGACACACCTTCTCTCTCGCTTCACCTTCCACTTTGAACATAGAAATCCAAATTAAGGCGAGACCCATGGGCTTCGCAGACTACGAATTATTAGACCAAACAGTAAAAAAACATTATCAAGATGCCCTAGGCAATATAATTAGGGAATCCGATAGATCCGGTAAAGCGATCCCAAATTTACCCATTACTTTATCTGTCGACGGAAAATTCCCAGACACATCCGCCTCTAGGGCTCAGCCTTTCTTTCTAACTAACTTCGAGAAGAATGTGACATTAATAGAAGGAAGATTGCCAAAAACTCCTTATATAAATCGTGACAAAGGAGTAGACATAGAAACTGTCGTAGGCGTTGAAGTCGCTAAGAACATGGGTTGGGAAATAGACCAGAGTATCTATACCATTCCATTCAAAGCGGATCCTTTTGAAAACATAAGATTTATTCTGGTGGGTGTAGTTGAACCACAAGATCCTTTGTCTGAGTATTGGATGACATCGGTCAACGCGTTTTTCCAAACACAAGAAATGAACAATAAATTGATTGTCCCTTTCCACATTACAGAACAAGATTTTTTTGAAGGCATAGGTAATAAATACCCTTCTCTATTGAGTGATTATGGTTGGAATCTTCTAATAGATACAAACGCCATTGCCTCAAAATCAGTGGGCACTAAAAAAGAATCTTTATCGATACTGGAACGGGAACTTAACAAAGTTTTTCCCAGAACAACAATTTTCACACGCCTTGGAGAAGTTATTACCACATACCAGAAAGAATTAAATCTTTCCCGCGTACCGATTTTCCTATTTCTCTCTCTAGTAGTAGTGGTAGTCCTCTACTTCCTAACTCTTATTCTGGGAATATTGAACCAATCTCAACACGAATCAGCTAACATACTAAGAAGTAGAGGGGCAACTGTTTTACAATTAACTACCGTACTGGTGTCTGGCGAAATAGTAGTTGTAGCAATCTCCATAATACTGGGACCATTTATTGGATTGGGTTTGGTAAAATTTTTTCTACTAGACACCATCAACCCGTATGGTGGCACGAATAATATCCCAATTCAGTTGAGCCCGGAAATATTTACCCTAGGAGCAATAGGTGGAATATTAAGTGCCATAGTACTAATAACTTCTAGTTTCAATTTGTCAAAAACCAATATAGCAGATTTTCTCAGATTACGTGCCAGACCTCCGACTATCCCTCTACTACATCGTTACTATCTCGATTTCCTGTTCATTGTTTTGGTAGGAATCATATGGTGGCAAATTGAAGACCAGCAAGGATTCTTTAAAAGAAACCTGTCTGACAGAACAATGGCATCCGTAGACATAAGTATGCTTATGGGCCCAGTTATTTTAGTGCTAACAGCAGCTTTTATAATGCCTAGAATTTTACCCACTCTGTTAAGACTTTTAGCTTGGGCATCACGTTTGTTTGGGCCTCCTTGGGCTTCACTTACACTAACCAAAATGGCACGGGATCCTCTAAAACATGTCTCGTTGGTTGTAATGATAATGTTGGTCACCACTTTAGGTGTTTTGGGTGCGTCTTTCCAGTCAACTTTATCAAAAAACGTAGAAGACACAAATCTATTTAGTATTGGTGGTGATTTAGTAGTAAAACCAAAAGCCTCCACAATATTGTCCGAAACAGATTGATGGTGTTAACGAAGTAAGTAGGTTGTTGAGGCTTAACGGTGGAATAGTAGCAATAGACCCCCACACGCTGCCCAGTACAAGCTGGTTTAGGAATGATATTGCAGGGAAAAACCTGACTGACCTATTCAATCCATTATCAGACGCGATGGGCAACAACCAAGGTCTATTAGTACCTTCATCAACAAAAACAATAGGTATGTGGGTAAAAGCAACAAACATCAACCAAGTAATGGCCAACAGAAGTCTGAAGTTACACGTACGCCTTAAAGATGCTAACGGGCAATACCATAACCTATACCTCGGCGATATAGTGTATGACAATTTAGATCCAAACAATTTAAATAGTTCATTGTGGCAATATCTGGAATCCGACTTGCCAATCAAACATATGGCTTCTGGAGATTCCATCCAATTATCAGCTATTTTCTTTCAAGGAGAGCAAGGTTCTTCGCTATCTAAATCCCAGGAGGGAATAATCACAATTGATGATATAACCATAGTAGATATGAATACAGGGAAATCCTCCATTTTAGAGAGTTTTGAAGAAATTAAAGGCTATAAATGGCATCCAATCCTTGACCAAAGAGCCTACAGTGACCGAATACAACGAAATACCAATTCATACTATTCAGGAAATGCAGCCTTGGAATTTTCCTGGGTTGGAGACATCACAAACAATCCGAGAGGTGGCATTATATTGGGGGAAACAGTATTGCCATTTAATGCTATTGGGAGTCCTGCTGCAGAAATAGGAGAGCAGCTCTTTGTAAGATCCAATCAACAAATGATACCTATGCTTATAAAGGATAAAACAAAATACTTCCCATCAATAACTGACCCTTCAAGCCAATTTACAATAATAAATATAGTAGATTACGAGAATTATATAGACGCTCTTCCCATAACAGACACCAGTGGCACTGAAACGGAATTTTGGTTATCTCTGGACAACAATGCATCCAGAGAATCCGTTATTAGATCTATTCAAGATTTTTCCGACGGTGGGGTGAAAATTATAGATAGCCGTGAAAAACTAAATATAGCTATACGCAATCCTCTATCGGGAGGCGGATGGAATGGCTTAACGATTATCAGCCTATCTGTACTCACCCTTGCAATAGCCGTAGCACTTTTCACGAGTTCAATAGTTTCTCTTCAAAATGCGAGCCTGGACATAACAATCGCTAGAATACTAGGTTTATCAAAAACAGGCATTTTCCTCTGCATAGTATTGGAAAGAGCATTAGTAGGCGTAATTGGCATGCTCACTGGCACAATTCTTGGCATATTGCTTAGCAATTGGATATTAGGATTCCTAGATATCACAGCAGATGGAATAGAATCAATTCCGTCTATGGTCATAACCACCAACCAATCTATCACCCAATTTGTATATCTAGACATTATTGCAACTTCATTTCTATCAATTGTTCTGGCATTTACCTATGTATTGAAGTTAGATACTCCCGTAATTTTAAGGAATGGAAACAGGTAGAATAAAGGTTTCATGTCAATACTAAAACTGGCATACGTAATAGCACTACAGAGAATAATATACACCTGGAAAATGGAGATAGTTCTCTTCACTGGTACTATATTAGCAGTTGCACTAATGTCTAGTGGCGTAGTTTTCGCAGATCTATTGGAAGAGGCATCTTTAAGACACACTTTAGTGGGGACTGAACGGAAAGATATCAATTTCTCTGTGAGAACATATGGTGGTTTAGACGATCCTTCAAATACAATGAGACAAGAAACTCAATTCCAGAAAAACCTGGATACTATTAAAGATAAAGTTTCAGACCCAATTCTCCCATATTTAGATGAAAAAGTCAGGATTTACGAAACATTACCATTCTTCTTCGACGAGATAAATCCAGTTGTTGGTAAAACGAGTAAAATATCTCACTTTCACAACTTACAGATAGATAATACTAATGAGAAGTTGATCCGTTCTAAACCCATGCCATCTAACAGCATGGTGGATCTGTCTCCATTGAAACTGAAACCCACCGATGGATCGGCTAAAACCAGACCTCGGGGAAGAATCAGCAGTCTGACAGAAATATTATATGGAAGAGCGACCATTATTGAAGGCTCATGGCCTTACGAGAAAGAAGCTGTAAGCACGAACTTAGACGAACCAATACAAATAATCATAGACGAAACTGGAAGAAACCTAACTGGATTAAGCGTGGGAAGTAGCTTAAATCTATTCCCTGCAATTGAGAATAATAAGCAAATATTCATGCAGGCAGAAATAGTAGGGGTATTTAGGAAAACAGACATAACCAATAACTTTTGGAATGGTATGGAAAGGCACTTTAGCTACGAAGATAACAAGGTAGCAATAGTGCCATTTTTTACTACAGATGAAGCAATACTACAAAATGTAGGTAGTTATCACCCTGGATCCTATATGGAGATAAAATGGTTCTTCTTTATAGATATATTCAAGATCAGGTCTGGCGACACTCAGTATTTAATGGAAACACTTTCAGAAATATCAAAAACACTACCGACCACAATAGCCAATACAAGCACATACATAAAACTCGACACAGTTCTAAAACGTTATAATGAAGAAGTTCTACTAGCAAGAATACCTTTATACCTGATGGTATCTCTAACTACAGGGATACTGTTGTACTACCTGATACTTATATCCGGTCTTGTCATTAGATCAAGGCGCACCGAAACATCACTCCTTAAAAGTAGAGGTATAACTACCCCACAGATGGGAATACTCGCATTCGTCGAAGGAATGTTGATATCTGTACCCGCTATAATAATAGGTCCATTCGTAGCTTTGGAAACTTCCAGAAGATTGGGAAACGCTTTCGTTAAAATCAGTGAGGACAGTGGAACAGTTCCTGCAGATTTGTCTAGCCAGGCGATATTACTTGGAATATTTGGTGCCTTGCTGTCAGTGTCGGTTTTAACGATCTATACGTTGATGTCTTCCAGAACAGGTACGATTGAAAATCGACAAAGCGGCTCGAGGCCATCCACACAACCATTCATACAAAGAACGTATCTGGATATACTGGCAATAACGGTTATTGGAGTTATATGGTGGCAGATACAAGAACGAGGTTCATTTCTCGTACGATCACTAGGTACCGGAGAATTACAAATTGATCTATCTCTGTTATTAGGCCCACTATTGGCATTGCTAGCGATAGGACTAATTGTAATGAGACTATTTCCATTTTCAGTATTGGTATTTGCAAAAGTTATAGAACCAGTAGGGCCTGTTTGGTTAGTACAAGGAACCCGAAAGGTGGCAAGAGATCCAATAATACCAGGTTCATTAGTAGTGCTATTAATGCTTACTACCTCACTTGGAGTAATTGGTAGCACGTTTCGGTCCACGATGGAACAAAGTCAAATAGATAGAGCTCTGTATGCAGCAGGTTCAGATGTGCGATTTGAACATGGAATGAACAGGGCGCCAGTGTCGCTACTAGGTCTCTCAAATTTGACTAGAAGACTAGACACAGTGGATACAATTTCTGAAACATTAAGGTCATCCGGCACTATATCTACAAGTGGTCTAGATCAAAGAGATATTGCTATATTAGGAATTGATACAAACAATTTTGAAAAAGTCTCATGGTACAGAGAAGATTTAATAGGTAACCTTAGTATAAACGATGTTTCAACCATGCTTAACCCAGGCAACACAGAAGAGAATACACCAATTGTTACTGAGCATGGCATCCTTCTACCATCAAGCGCTACAACCCTGAGTATTTGGGTTAATCCCGGCAACTTAGACCCGCAGTCAAAAATCCTAGGAAGAATAAGAGATTCCAGCGGTTACTATTTCGACATACTTTTTGGTTATCTGGACTTTGAGGGTTTCGAACTTGATTCAAAAGGCTGGGTCAGGCTCGACGCAGATATATTCCCAAAAATGAATTGGACACGGCGATCTATACTAAATCCAATCACAGTAAGAATTGACGATCGGGGATTTCCATCTTATGTTGGAGCGGTACCACCATTTACACTTCAATCAATTAGAGTAGATATCGGCTCTTCCACTTATAGGGAATCAGGAGCAATATTTTTGGGGGAACTAATAGCATCTGGTCCATTGAACCCCGAAGGGGAAAGAATAGAAGACCACAACACTTTCCTACAACAATGGCACATAATTGACGACCTAACAGTGCCTGGTTTGTTCGCGTTCGAATACAGTGCTTCCGTAACGTTGCCTACTAATAGGGATATAGATCCGAATACTAGACTGATAGGTAGACAGGCAGATTCCCCTGGTTCAGCAATCTTAAGTTGGATTCCAGGAGGTCTGTCTACTCCGAGCATAGCTTTCGGGGAAAAAGAAATCCCAATGCCTGCAATAGTAAGTAAATCCCTTTTGGAAATAGCAAATGCCAAATTAGGAGATGATCTGACTTTGGGCACTATAGATGCATTGGTACCAGTCAGAGCAATAGCTTCAACAGATTATTTCCCAACACTTGACCCTATGGAATCTCCGTTTGTGGTAACTGATCTAACTAACCTTAATCATTACACCAATTTAAGAGCGGAAAAGCTCACTGGTGGTAGTAATGAGATGTGGATTAGTATGCTTGAAAATGAACCCGGAGAGCTTCTTGCTGAAGAACTCTCAAGTAATGGTGTTGTCTTGAGTGAAATATTCGTTGCAGACAATATGGTATCTGACCGTGTGAATAATCCTCTTGTAAACGCTGGTTGGGGAGGTTTGTTGTTATTAATGTTTTTTGCATTAGTCCTTGCGAGTGCCTCTGGAGTGATGCTGTACTGCTATGCCGATTCTGTAGAACGTAAGGCAGAGTATGCCATCTTGAGAACTTTGGGGTTCACAAAGTCTCAGTTGAACGGTGTTGTCTGGTTTAACCTACTACTTGTTATGATTTTTGGCATAGGAGTTGGCACCATAGCTGGATATCAGATAGGATCCAGTATTTTACCTGTACTGGAAATTACCGAAGAAGGAGTTAGGGTAACTCCACCTATGATATTAACAATGAACTGGGGAATCCTGCTCCTAACCTATATGATCCTCGGGGTTATTGCTTCTGTCACAATTCTATGGCTTTCTTGGATAACCAATAAAATGGATCTACAAAGTGTCCTTAGAATAGGTGATAATTAAAAAGAATTATGGGGAGCTTAATATGGAAACTGAACATTCGAACATATCTAAATTAGAAGAAGACGAAGGTGCTTATATAGAATGCAAGGATCTCTTTAAAATATTCAAGCGATCGGAGCTCGAAGTGGTCGCCTTACGCGGGTTGGATATGGAAGTTCAAAAAGGTGAAATGATAGCCATAATGGGAGCCAGTGGTAGTGGTAAAAGCACATTAATGAATATACTTTCCGGATTAGATAGGCCTTCAGCTGGTCAAATTAGGGTTGGTAAGAGAGATCTGTTGAATATATCAGATGACGAATTAGTTTTATATCGTAGACTTGAAGTGGGCTTCGTGTGGCAGGCTACGGCTCGTAACCTCGTGCCCTACTTGAATGTGGTAGAAAACATAGAAATGCCGCAGGCAATATCAGGAGAGTCCGGGAAAATCAGAAAACAAAGGGCTATGGATTTACTAAGCATATTAGGAATGGAAGACAAGGCCAAACGCCAGATACAAGAACTGTCTGGAGGAGAACAACAAAGGCTGGCTATAGCTGTGGGAATGGCCAATCAACCACCTTTACTACTAGCAGATGAACCAACTGGGGAATTGGATAGCCAAACCGCGTCACGTGTTTTTACACTGCTTCGTGAAATGAACAAGATTTTTCATGTGACAGTGATAGTTGTGACTCATGATACAGGTGTGTCACAGTATATGGACAGAGTACTTTACATAAGAGATGGGCGTATAAGTTCGGTAAATCGTATTTCACGTTGTGGTGATAAAACAAATGAAGAAGAGTTCTTGGTGGTAGACAAAGTAGGTAGGCTGCAAATCCCCCAAGACTACTTAGATAACCTGAATTTCGAAGGTTTAGCGAAGATTGATTTAGACGACAATCAGATGAACATAAAGCCAGCATAAATTTTGGCATATATAACAACTTTATGCACTAAACTCTAGGAAGATAAAACATGATTAACAATATTCCATCAATAGAAAATGACCCAATAATAGTGGTAAGAGACGCAATCAGAACATTTGGAAGCGGTGATTCAGCTGTAACAGCTGTCAACAAAATAAGTTGCGATGTAAATCAAGGAGAATTCCTATCTATAACCGGTAGATCAGGTTCTGGAAAAACCACTTTACTGAACTTGATGGCAGGTTTAGATAAACCAACTAGCGGATCAGTAAAGATGAACGGCTTGGAGATTGGCGACCTCTCCGAATCTGACCTTGTAGAACTAAGAAGAAACTCTTTAGGTTTTGTATTTCAATCGTTCGGGCTAATACCCCTCTTATCTGCTCAAGAAAATGTAGAACTAAGGCTACATATATCTGGTATATCCTGGAGGGAAAGGAGAAGACGATCACTTGAAGCTCTGGCATTGGTCGGATTAGAATCCAGAGCACAACATAGACCACACGAGATGTCTGGAGGAGAACAGCAAAGAGTAGCTATAGCAAGAGCTCTAGTAAATAATCCTGCAGTACTATTTGCAGATGAACCGACAGGCGAGCTAGATAGCTCCACGGCGATGAATATTGGAGAGACATTAAGAACAATATCCACAGATAGTAATGTTACGGTAGTGGTAGTGACACACGATCTCACATTGGCAAGAATAACTGACAGAAGAATTCACTTAGAAGATGGAATAGTAAGTAATGACTATTGATCTTCCTCTTTGATAATAGGCAAAGTAACAACCAGTAAACCAACACAGACACTCAAGAATATCAAACCGGTATTCATAGACCCAGAAAAATCTCTCAAAATACCTAAAATAAATGGCCCCCCAAATCCTCCTATCTCAGCTGCAGCGAAAAACAGACCCACCGCAGCACCAATATTGGCCGATCCCACTCCTTTCGTCTCCATAAGAATCAAAGTCAATATAGGCATCATTGGAGCTCTGACAATACCAGAGACAATCAAAACAACGAAAAGAGGCATATCAGTGAACACAGTCAAACCGAATGTGGTTAAGGAGGCAACGAGGAAAATAACGGCTAGCGCAATAACACGATATCCACGCCCAGCAATACTGGGTATTATAACGCTACCAGAAACACCAGCCATAGTCGCAATAGCCGTCCAAAAGCCAGCCTGAGCAATCGTCATAGATTTCTCTTGCAGTAGAGTCGGCAACCAATTGTTAAGACCATGATTCAATAAAAAAGTAGCTATAGCCAATATCAGGATCACCTGAACATTCCTAATATTTATCAGATTCTTCAATATAGTGAGTGTGGACTGCGATTCATCTTTGTTGTCATCCTCGATTTCTCTAGCAAACAAAAGCCACATAATCATAGTTGCCATTACCACTATTCCATAAACCACAGATATGCCTCTCCAGGAACCTGTTAATGGGACTACTAAACTGGCTGCAGTTGCTAGAGCTAGGGAGGCACCTATAACAGGACCCGTAGAATAGAACCCCGCAGCAAATCCTCTTTCATTACCAATAAACCACAATGAAATTACTTTTGGAGCACCAATAGATATAATAGGCCCACCAAACCCAAATATAGCGACAGATAAAAAGAGACCAGAAAAGTCGGAAACTAATCCTCTTAAAATAAGTGATAACCAAATTAGCAAAACACCGATAAACAGAGACTTCCGTATCCCGATTTTATCTATAAGAACCCCGATCGGATACGCAGTAACTATATAAATCAATTGCCAAGCACCAAGGACAAAACCCATTTGACCATATGTCATATCTAAATCATCTATTATTGGAACAGCCAATGGTGCAATGGACGCTTGTGTTATACCGAAAGAAAAATACAATAACCAAACTAATCCCAACATAATCCAACGAAAAGAGGATTCTTGCGGATTATTTGACATCTAAATAATTCAAAGTAATATTTGTCAGCCGAGAGGGTTTACTCGAGACCATCTACCCTTGAGAAAATAAGGAAAGTATACGGCTGTTCTAACAACCATAGCAACGGTTATAGCAATGGGTATCCCATATTGACCCAAAGGCGTCCATTGAGAAAGAACAAATGCCAAAGGAAGTTCCACTGCTACCATAGCGATAAATGTTACTATCATCGGAGCCATGGTGTCTCCGGCCACGTTAAATGATTGAGTAAACACCATACCACTACCCATTACCAACCCAGATAAAGCTTGTATTCTCACCCACCATATAGCCACTTCTACTAGATCCTTATTACCACTGAAAATCGTTATGAAAAAAACTGGGAAAATCATCAATATTATTCCCAAAGAACCGCGTATAAGCGTTATATATGCGATTGACCACCATATAGCCTGACGAGCCCTATCCGGTCTTCCTGCTCCCAAATTTTGCCCTACCAAAGTACCAGAAGCTCTGCCCAATCCCATGCTGCCCATAGCTGTAAAAAGTTCCAAGTTTCTAGTAATTCCATAAGCAGCTAAAGCTAAATCACCAAATGGCGTGACAAGCCTGGCTAACAATAAGTGAACTATTGATCTCTCCATGCCTGTACCAGAAGCTGGAAGTCCTATCCTAATCAGTCTAATTAGCAACGGACCATCAAAGTAGTAACCTTTCAATGTTAAATGCAATCTAGAAGTACCTGCAAATAAAGCCCAAAAGTTCCACATAACCCCCAGGAATGGAGCGATTACATTCCCCCAGGCAGCACCAGGGAGTCCAAGTTCCGGTAGCCCAAACCACCCAAATATCAATATCGGCGATAAAATTATATGAACTATTCGGGATATCGTAGTAGCTTTCATAGGTGTAAGCGTGTCACCTGATGCCTGAAGGGCTCCACCAGTCATCATCCTGAATGCCTGTCCAGCAAACCCCACAAACTGTATCTGCATATAAAGAGAAGTTACTTCAATGACACCCTGGCTAACTCCCATTATATTTAGCAGGGAATCAGTATATAAAACCCCCACAGCGACCATTA
>CAZNWQ010000018.1:0-19004 GCA_964576965.1 uncultured Dehalococcoidia bacterium | reverse complement strand
TCTAAATATTGCAAAGTTTCAACGTTATGCAGTCTGTCAGCCAACTTGATAATAGCAACCCTCACATCTTCTGCCATTGACACTAAGAAATTACGTAAATTTTTCTTTTCTACATGTTCATTGATATTTTCTTCGATTGAATGTGTGGCTAATTCGCACACCCTGTTCAACCATCTAGCCATTCCATTAATACCTGTATCTGACCATTCACCGCCTTGATCCCATGGTCCTAGGAACATCAAATAAGTCCTAACTACATCTGCTCCGAATTCTTTTACATAGGGGTCTGGAGCTATGACATTACCCCTTGATTTACTCATTTTGGCCTTTTGGGCTATTATTGTGCCTTGGTTGAATAATCTGAGATATGGTTCGTCATAGTTGACTAAACCTATATCTCGCATGGCTTTATTAAAAAATCTTGCATATAGCAAGTGCATTACAGCATGCTCAGCCCCTCCGGTGTATTGATCTACAGGGAGCCATTTTTTTTCTAATTCTTTATCAATTGGGCCATGGCTGTAATTAGGATCAATATATCTGAGATGATACCAAGAGGAATCCACAAAGGTATCCATAGTATCTGTCTCTCGTTGGGCGTCGTGTTTACATTTGGGACACTTTGTTAGCAAGAATCCTGTATGGTATTTCAATGGGGATTCTCCGGTGGGCCTGAAATGAGCATCTTCGGGTAGCAGGACTGGTAGATCCTCTTCAGGTACTGGGACAATGCCACAATTCTCACAGTACACTACTGGAATTGGCGTACCCCAATATCTTTGCCTGGAAATCAACCAGTCACGGACTCTGTAGGAGTGTGTTCTCTTACCAAAGCCTTGAGACTCTACGTACTTAGATATATTGAACTTCGCCTCTTTGGATGAAGTTCCATCAAACTGGTCGGAATTCACCATAATGCCGTCATCTGGATAAGCTTCTTCGAGTTCTTGTTCTTTATTCCCTTCTGGGCTCACAACTAATTTGATAGGAAGGTCATACTTTTTAGCAAAATCGAAGTCTCGTTGATCATGAGCTGGTACTCCCATTACTATACCCGTGCCATAACTAAGCAAAGCGTAGTCTGCTATGAAAATAGGTACATGTTGATTGTTTAGGTTGTTTGTGGCATATGCTCCTATAAACACACCCGTTTTTTCATGTTCTGTTGATAGTCTTTCTACTTCTGTTTGTCTTCTAGCCTGGTCGATGTAATCCTCAACTTCCCTTCGATGTTCTTCAGTAACCAGGTCTGTTACTAAAGGGTGTTCAGGTGCCATAACTATAAATGTTACTCCGAATATGGTATCTATTCTGGTCGTGAATGTCTTAATTTTGTTTTCTTCTAAACCTGCCACCGATATATCAAATTCTATCTCCACTCCTTCGCTTCGTCCTATCCAATTAGTTTGCATAGTCTTAATCTTTTCGGGCCAATCAATTAGACCAGAAAAATCCATCAATTCATCTGCATAATTGGTTATTTTGAAGAACCACTGTTCCAAGTCTTTTCTTATTACAGCAGTATCACATCGTTCGCACCTGCCTTCTTGTACCTGTTCATTAGCCAACACGGTTTGGCATGATGTGCACCAGTTTGCTGGCGCATTACCTCGATATGCTAGTCCTGCATGATAGAGTTTTAGGAATAACCACTGACTCCATTTATAATATTCAGGCAATGCACATATAATTTCTCTTTGCCAATCATATATGGTGCCCATTGATTTCAACTGGCCGCGCATATTTTCTATGTTGTTCATAGTCCATTTGTAAGGATGTATTCCTCTTTTGATAGCAGCATTTTCAGCCGGGAGTCCAAAGGCATCAAATCCCATTGGGTGAAGCACGTTGTATCCTTGCATTCGTCTGAAGCGAGCGTGGGCATCTGCGGGAGCCATAGCATACCAGTGTCCAATGTGTAGATCTCCAGAAGGATAAGGATACATAGTGAGTTCGTACCACTTTGGTTTAGGGTTTTCTTCGCTGACAAGATAGATTTCATCTTCAGACCAGCGGTTCTGCCATTTGATGTCTACGTCCTGAGAATAATATCTATTTAAACTTTGATTGACCATTGATGTATTCCTTGAAACTGGAGTTCATTATAGTTTTAATTACACGTATACTACAAGGCAAATGCAAAAAAGTTTTCGTGCGCGGGATTTGAATATTAATTTCAAAACTTAATTGAATATGATATAATTTAGGTCAATTTTTTGTTGGACAGCTAGTGAATTTATTATGCCTCGTATATATATAGCCTCAGACAAACCTAGATCTGGTAAGACCTCAGTTGCTGTAAGCATTGCAACTAGATTATCGGCCTCAGGTAACAAAGCCGTACTTATTAAACCTATTTCAATAAGAGATGGTGCTGTCAAGGATGATAAGGATCGAGATATCCTGCGAAACGTGAATAATAATGATGCCGTCAATTCTGGTGATTGGCCTGTCATGATTTCATCTAATATAGATGACCATACAGACCAAATGGATGCTGGAATAAAGGCTGTGCATGAAATCGATTCCTCAGTATTTGCCGTAGTAGAGGGCCTTAGTGGGCTTACATCTGATGCGGGCAACGCCTCGAAAAATATTGCTGAAACCTTGGATGCTAGAGTTGTGGTTGTTTTAGGATACGAAGAATCAGAAATCATTGGCGCTGCGATCGACGCACAATCTCTGTTTGGCGACAGATTGTGTGGCGTGATTATTAACGGGGTTACTAGATATAAAGTAAGAGAAGCCAAACGAGTTATACTTCCCAAAATAGAGTCAGAAGGTATAACAGTGTTAGCGATGATACCAGAAGACCGGAAATTATTAGGCACTACAGTTAGTGAATTAGCCGAACACCTGAATGGAGAGATAATCAGCTGGAAGGAAAAAGGAGATAATTTTGTAGATAATTATCTCATAGGCGGTATGGTTTTGGATTGGGGGGTGTTGTATTTCGAACGACATCTAAACAAAGCTGTTATTGTCAGAGGTGATAGGCCGGACATACAAATGGCGGCATTGCAAACGGAAACTAGTTGTCTGGTTCTAACTGGCGGGCACGACCCGATACAGTATGTAGAATATGAAGCTCAAGAAGAAGAGGTTCCTATAATTAAGGTGGATGCAGACACAATTAACACTACTATAGCACTTGAATCACTACAGAAAAAATCCGTGTTTGGGCATCCGATCAAGAGGAAACAGTTTGATGAACTTATAGATGACAATGGGTATGGTGATTTGGTTGAAAGTTTGATTTCTATCTAATCTGATAGAGTCTTCAAGAATTCTTTTCTCTTATCCTCATCTCCGAGCCACTCTTCCCCACCTTCGAACACTTCTTTTTTCCATATAGGTACTATTTGCTTTATTCGGTCTATGGCATACTCTGAGGCTTCTAAGGCTTCTTTTCTATGTGGTGAACCGATTGCTACAATAAGACTAATATCTCCAACGTCTAAGTGTCCTATCCGATGGGCTATAGCCATATCTTCTATATTCCAATGGGCATTAACCTCTGATTTTATTTGTAATAACATATTTTGCGCCATTGGTTGATATGCTTCATATTCCAGGTATAAAACGTTTCTTCCTTCGGAAAAATTCCTAGTGATTCCTAAAAAAGTTAGGACTGCACCGTTACTGTTCTTTCTCACTGTATTTGTTATAGCTTCAGGATTTAAAGGTTCACTGGTTATGTGTATCATGTTGTCCTCCGCTGACCGGTGGTATTATTGCCACTTCGTCTCCGTCTTTAATAACAGCGTTTTTACCAACGTATTCCGAGTTTAATGCAACAATGGCATATTCGGTAGGTGCGTTTTTGTTTTTCTCTTTAAGCATAGCTAACAAAGAGCCGGTATTCGACCCATCGGGTATATCCAACTCTAGCACAGATGTGCCCATTATTTCACGATACGTAGCAAATAATTTTACTGTGATTCTCAATATAAGCTGCCTAAAACTTTTATATAGTATATACGTTTAAGTTTGTGCTAATCAAATTCAACAGGATTCACTGTATGGGGATTCAATATTTTGTCCATAGCCCCATATTTATCCTTGAATAAATTCATAAGATTACGGTGCATTTGCATACTGACTTCCGTGGTAGTTATGCCTTTAATGGTTGCTATTTTTTCTACTATGTCTACTAGATGCCTTGGTTCTGTCCACGTTTTTCTATTTTTCTTGAATGGTTGTGGAAAAGAATCTGTTTCTATTAATATATTCTCCAGAGGGATTTTGCTAACGACTTCTTGTAACTGTGGGATACGCAACACTGGTTTTGCTATAGAAATAAAAAATCCTGAGTCAATACAGCGAAATGCTGTTGATACATCTCCCTGAAAGTAATGAGCGGCTCCACCGACTTTGTAAGCTTCTTCGTCTTCTAGCACATCCAATATATATGGATAGGATTCCCGGGAGTGATAGATTATAGGCAAATTCGTGGTTTTGGCCAGTTGTATGTGTGCTCTAAAAATGTCCTCTTGTTTTTTAAAATCAGGAGCTCCAAGCATTTTATCGAGTCCTATTTCACTTATGGCCACTACATTGGAAGTCAAAACGAGTTCTGTGATAGCTTGAATATGGCTTTCCATGTCTGTTATGGGGATCTCCATTGGATGGATTCCAACGCTTGCGAATAAACGGTCATCTGAATTAGCCAATGCCACACATTTATTGCTGGATTTAACTGTGGTTCCAGCCAGTATAGCTCCAGCGACTCCAACCCGATTCGCCCTATCAAGTATTTGTTTGATTTCGGTTTCGGGGTATTTGTCTATATGTGTATGTAAATCTAGCAGTTTCAAATACATTATCTCTAAGATCTGTGGTGGGCGGTAGTGGACTCGAACCACTGACCTCTGCCATGTCAAGGCAACACTCTAACCAACTGAGCTAACCGCCCCAGATATTAGTTATCTGCAGCCTTGAGACTATGAAAGTTCTTCTATTTTATCGTCTATGTTGTTATTAATAACATGGTGTATAGCTTCAGATTCTAGTGTGAGCTGTGTTCCGTCTTCATCATACGGTTGATCGGATATCCCCAACCTTGCTCTTCCTTCTTCGGATGTATGCAGGTTGGCGGGTATAAGACGACCTATTATGACATTTTCCTTTAGTCCTCTAAGTTGGTCCACAGACCCGCTTAAACTATTTTCCGTGAGGACTCTAGCTGTTTCTTGGAAACTCGCAGCGGCCAAGAAACTGTCTGTGTTAAGTGAAGCTCGTGTAACTCCTAGGAGTGCTGGCGAAGCAGTGGCCGGGTGCCCATTCTGCGATATTATGTCTTGATTTTTATCTTCGTAAGCAGTTCTGTCTACTAGTTCTCCCGGGAGCAATTCTGTGTTCCCTGGCTCCTCAATCCTTACTTTTTTGAGCATTTGTCTTACTATGACTTCTATGTGTTTGTCATTGATTTCCACACCTTGTGATCTGTATACATTTTGGACTTCATCTATTAAATATTGTTGTACAGCTTCCCTGCCTCTGATTCGCAGTATGTCTTGTGGATTCAATGGCCCGGCGGTAAGAGGGTCTCCTGCCGATACTTCGGAACCATCATGAACGAGCATATATGCTGCCGGTGGTATAATATAGAGCCTTTCTTCATTTTCCTCGCCAGTGAGGGTTATTGTTTTACTCGTAGCATTGATCAGCCCTGCATTGTTAGCAGTTATGACTTGTTCACTCAAGCCCACATCGTCTTTATTGGCAGCATCTTTAGGCTCCATTAAAGGTGTTCCGAGTGCTACCGAGTCTCCAGTTGTTACTGTAGCTTTGTAACCCTTAGGAATTCGGTAAGTCTCTTTGTATTGTTGTGAGTTTGTTATCCGAACTCTTCTTTCTTCCAACCCTTCTATTACTTCTACAATGCCGTCTATTTCTGTTAAGAAAGCTTGTCCCTTTGGTGTCCTGGCTTCGAAAAGTTCCTCTACTCTTGGAAGGCCACTTGTAATATCTGCACCTGCTATGCCCCCTGTGTGAAACGTTCTCATAGTTAACTGAGTTCCAGGTTCCCCAATGCTCTGTGCTGCCATGACGCCGACTGCTTCTCCCAAAATGGCTTGTTGTCCAGTCGCAGGATTTCTTCCATAGCATAAGCTGCATATACCGCTACGTGCTTGGCATGTTAGAGCAGATCGTACAAAGACCTCAGTTACGCCTGAAGATTCTATTTGTTGGGCTTCATGCTCTCCGATAATTTCGTTGGTTTGAACAATGGTGTCATCAGTCTCTGGGTTGATGACTGGTGCAGTTGTGGTTCTACCCAATACTCTTGTAGCCATAGAGGCAATCATAGGTTTATTCGGAGAAGATTCTATTTTTATGCCCAATGTGCTTCCGCAATCCATTTCTAATATTATGACTTCTTGTGATATATCTATTAGCCTTCGTGTAAGGTATCCACTATCTGCAGTTCTCAAAGCTGTATCTGCCAGACCTTTTCTGGCACCATGGGTGGAAATGAAATATTCTAAGACACTCAGTCCTTCTCGGAAACTGGATTTGATAGGTAGTTCTATAATTTTACCTCTCGGGTTACTCATGAGTCCCCGCATTCCTGCCATCTGCTTTATTTGAGCTATATTGCCTTTAGCACCAGACACAGCCATAAGGTAGACTCCCCCGTAATTGGGCAACTGTTCCTCGATGTATTGAGTCATCCTATCGCTAGTATCTGTCCATATTCTGACTGCGGTATTGTATCGCTCATCTTCGGTTATAAGCCCTTTTTGATATTGTTCCTCTAGTGCATCTATCTTTTTATCTGTGCTGTTTATCAAGTCGGTTTTTTCCGAAGGGACCTTTATATCGTTAATAGCTATTGTGGTACCAGATTTTTCAGCGTAGTGAAAACCGAGGCTTTTAATTCGATCCAAAACTTGAGCGGTAGCATCGTTTCCTTTGGTTCGATAACATTCTGCTGCCAGGTTCTTCAGCATATTTTTGTCCATTACAGTATTTTGAAACTCGAATCCTTCTGGCAAGACCTCGTTGAATATTATTCTGCCCATTGTGGTGACTGTCCATTTGTCTGAGGTTTCGGTTTCGTTACCTAGTTTCACTGATATTGGCGCTCTGAGGCCTATAGCTCTGGATTCAAAAGCTAATCTCGCTTCTTCTACACTGCCGAATTTAAAATTTGCACCTGAGGCGTCTGGAATTTCAGTGGTCAGGTAGTAACAACCAAATACCATGTCTAGTGTGGGGGCTACGATTGGTTCCCCAGAACTTGGCGACAGCATATTTTGGGTGCTTAGCATCAACTTCTTGGCTTCTTGGACGGCTTCTTTTGAAAGTGGAACATGGACTGCCATTTGGTCACCATCAAAGTCAGCATTGAATGCGGTGCATACTAGAGGGTGTAGTCTTATAGCGTTACCTTCTACGAGTACCGGATCAAATGCTTGAATGCCCAACCTGTGTAAAGTAGGAGCTCTGTTCAAGAGTACTGGTCTTTTTGCTATAACTTCTTCTAATATATCCCATACTTCTGGGCTTACTCTTTCTACCATTCTTTTGGCGCTCTTTATGTTGTGGACATGTCCATCTAGGATAAGTCTATTCATTACAAATGGCTTGAAGAGTTCCAAGGCCATTCGTTTAGGGAGGCCACATTGGTTTAGGCTTAGTTCAGGACCGACTATAATTACGGATCTTCCACTGTAGTCGACTCGTTTTCCAAGGAGGTTTTGTCTAAATCTTCCCTGTTTCCCTCTAAGCAGATCTGCAAGGGATTTGAGTTTGTGATTATGTGTTCCGGAAATCGCCTTTCCTACTCTGCCGTTATCTATTAGAGCATCAACTGCCTCTTGGAGCATTCTTTTTTCATTTCTGACTATTATTTCAGGGGCTCCAAGTTCCAGAAGACGCTTAAGTCTATTGTTACGGTTTATAACTCTTCGATATAGGTCATTTAAGTCACTTGTCGCGAACCGACCTCCATCTAATTGCACCATGGGCCTTAGGTCAGGTGGAAGCACTGGTAGTATAGATAGGATCATGCCTTCAGGTTTGTTTCCACTTTTTATCAAGGATTCGATTATCCTCAACCTCTTGATGGCCTTTTTCCTTCTCTGTCCAGACGTAGATATTACTTCTTCTTGGAGAGTTACCCTGACGGTAGCCAAGTCCAAATCTTTCAGTATTGTCATTATTCCCTCGGCTCCCATGGATGCATCGAACAAATTATGGTATTTGTCTCTCAGATCCCTGTATTGGGCTTCCGTTAGGAGTTGCAAGGTTTGTATAGATTCAATCTCGTCAATTTTTTGCTGTACAGAATCCCTTTTGTTTTCTAAGGAGATACCTTCGAGTTCTATATTCTCTATATTCTCTATATTCTCCTGGTTCTCGGGTTCTGTGTCCTCAGATTGGTCAAGAGAGGCATTGAGAGAATCGATCATCTGTAATTTGTTTTCCTCGTTAATCTTTGTTACAACATATTTTGCAAAGTAGAGTACTCTTTCTAGGTTTCGAGGGGACATGTCTAGGAGAAGTCCGAGTCTACTGGGTATGCCCTTGGAAAACCAGACATGAGCTACAGGGGCGGCCAATTGGATATGCCCCATTCTTTCACGCCTAACCTTTGAACGTGTGACTTCTACTCCACACCTGTCACATATAACTCCCTTATATCGGATCTTTTTATATTTGCCACAGAAACATTCCCAGTCTTTTGTGGGTCCGAATATCCGTTCACAAAAAAGACCGTCTTTCTCGGGTCTAAGGGTGCGATAGTTTATAGTTTCTGGCTTGGTTACTTCTCCGAATGACCAACCCTTTATTTGCTCGGGGGAAGCTATCGAAAGACGTATAGCGTCGAATTCTGCTCTACTCTTGACCATTTTCAGGTTCCTCCGTATCTTGTGTTTGCTCTATTTGACTCATGATTGAGGATAATATGTCGTCATCTGGATCTTGCATTTCTTCTTCTATTCTTGCGACAGTAGAGTCCTCTATGTCTTCTACAACCATGCTTGCAAATTCCTCTATTACGTCACTGTCTATGTTATTTGTATCGCTACTTTCCTCCAGCATCGGTTGAGCTTCGTCTTCTTGTAGCAGTTCAACTGACAGACCCAGACTTTGAAGTTCTTTGACTAAAACGTGGAAAGATTCAGGAACCCCAGGTTGAACAACTTCTTCGCCTTTAACTATGGCCTCATATGTTTTTACTCTACCGACAACGTCATCGGATTTTATAGTTAGCATTTCCTGTAAATTATATGCTGCACTGTACGATTCAAGAGCCCAAACCTCCATTTCTCCGAACCGCTGTCCACCGAACTGTGCCTTACCTCCAAGTGGTTGTTGGGTTATCAGTGAGTAAGGGCCAGTGGATCTAGCATGAATTTTGTCTTCAACTAGGTGTATGAGTTTCATCATGTATATGTAGCCGACGGTTACTGACTGATCAAATTTATCCCCGGTTCTCCCGTCGTACAAAACACTCTTTCCTAATATTGGAGCCGACAAGTCAGAGTTTTTACTTATGTCTATGGCTGTCTCATAAATTTGTTCATCTGATAGGTTACTTGTTGATATGTCAGATTCTTCATCCAACCATATCTTGAGGCAGGCACTTCTGGCGAGTCCTCTATTGTCTTCATCCAAAACTTGTTTGCCGTTGAAACCCTTTGCGTCTAACCATTCCTTAACTATGTTCATATCGGGAGTTGGAAGGTTATCTTCATTGTCTTGAGATATTGCACCAGATTTTTTAATCATCCAATCTTTAGCTAAGGCATCTTCTATAGATGTGTCATCTGCCCCATCAAAAACCGGTGTAACTACCTTTAACCCCATTCCGTGCGCAGCTAATCCTAGATGGGTTTCCAATAACTGTCCCAAGTTCATTCTGGAAGGCACTCCAATCGGGTTAAGTATAATGTCTACAGGAGTACCATCTTCGAGATACGGCATGTCTGCTGCAGGTAGCACTCTGGCCACTACACCTTTATTGCCATGCCGTCCCGCCATTTTGTCTCCTTCAGTAATTTTCCGTGCTTGAGCTATCCAAACCCGTACAAGGGTGTTTACTCCAGGAGGTAGTTCATCTTTTTCTTCTCGGGAAAGGACTTTTACGTCTATTATTTTACCTCTTTCCCCATGAGGTACTCTTAAGGAGGTATCTTTAACATCTCTGGCTTTTTCTCCAAAAATAGCCCTCAACAATTTTTCTTCGGCCGTCAACTCAGTTTCACCTTTCGGGGTAATTTTGCCAACCAGAATATCCCCGGGTCCTACTTCTGCTCCGGGATATATAACCCCGTATTCATCTAAATTCCTAAGACCATCCTCTCCTACATTAGATATATCTCTAGTTATCTCTTCTGCCCCCAGTTTTGTGTCCCTTGCCTCCACTTCATATTTCTCTATATGTATGGATGTAAACTTGTCTTTTCTGAGAAGGTTTTCATTTAGTATTATGGCGTCCTCGAAGTTGTATCCGCCCCAACTCATGAAAGCAACTAGTACGTTTTGGCCCAGAGCCAATTCACCGTTTTCAGTAGATGAGCTATCTGCAAGCGGTTGTCCTTTCTGGACTGAATCACCTTTTGAGACGATAGATCTCTGACTTATACACGTACCTTGGTTACTCCTGAGGAACTTAATTAAAGGGTATTTATGGGATTTACCGTTGTAGTCTTTAACAGTTATTTGTTCCCCGGATACACCACTGACAACACCATCCTGTTTTGATATCACAACTTGACCACTGTCCATTGCCACCCTTCTCTCCATTCCGGTTCCCACTAATGGCGATTCGGTTCTCAGCAGTGGTACTGCCTGTCTTTGCATGTTGGATCCCATTAAGGCCCTGTTGGCGTCATCATGTTCAAGGAAAGGTATCAAACCAGCGGAAACACTAACAATTTGTATTGGGGATATATCCATGTATGAGACGCTATTGGGAGCGTCGAGTGAAAAAATTTCCCCTCTCCTTATTTCCACCCTGTCTGTGATGAATTGGTTTTTTTCATCTAGTGGGGAATTTGCTTGAGCGATTGGGAATTTCTCTTCTTCATCAGCTGATAGATACACTATATCTTCATTTAGTGAGGATGCGAATGGAAGTACGCTTATAGAACGAGGTTTCAATGCGGATATCTTTTTAGCTGCCGCTGCAGTGACCTTTTTACCTCTTCTAACAATTGATTTCCCGTTGTCATCGGAAACAGATTCAACTACCGTACGGCCTTCTAAATCATGATAATCATTTGGAACGTCTCTTAATACACGCCTATAAGGTGTTTCTATGAATCCCATTTGGTTAGTCCTGGCATAAGTTGCTAGAGATCCAAGGAGTCCAATGTTTGGACCTTCAGGAGTTTCTATAGGGCATATACGACCATAGTGTGAGTGATGTACATCTCTGACATCGAAACCTGCTCTTTCCCTAGTCAATCCACCAGGTCCGAGTGCTGACAATCTTCGTTTGTGAGTTAATTCTGCAAGAGGATTTGTTTGATCCATGAACTGTGATAACTGAGAACCTCCAAAAAACTCTCTGACTGCCGCTACTACAGGTCTTACGTTTATCAAAGTAGATGGTGTTACTGTGGTGGCGTCTGGTTGAGTCGTCATTCTTTCCCTTATGACTCTTTCCATTCTTAGGAATCCTACTCTGAGTTGATTTTGCAATAATTCTCCCACGGCTCTTATCCTTCGATTACCCAGATGATCTATATCATCATGGCTTTCTTGGGAGTTATTCACCATTAT
The DNA here is from genome assembly GCA_964576965.1 of uncultured Dehalococcoidia bacterium. Lineage (GTDB taxonomy): Bacteria > Chloroflexota > Dehalococcoidia > Lucifugimonadales > UBA2985 > VFHP01. The sequence continues at coordinate 7,262 of CAZNWQ010000018.1, read as the reverse complement.
CATCTTTCTTATAACTGCAACTAGGTCATCTCTTGTCAAAGTGCATTCCGTCTTTGCAACATCGATTTCCAGTCTTCTGTTTAATTTATACCTGCCCACATTACCCAAGTCGTATCTTCTAGGGTTGAAGAAGAGGTTTTCCATAAGGTTACGGGCATTTTCCACGTTCGGTGGCTCACCAGGTCTCAACCGTTTGTAGAATTCCAACAGGGCCTGATCTTGTGTTTTGACTTGTCCGTCTCTTTCAAGAGTAGTAGCAATGTATTTATGGTTTATATTGTTGTCGACGTCTTCGAAAATGGAAAGTATTTCGGATTCTTCCACTATGCCAATAGCTTTCAGTAGAGTAGTAACTGACGCCCTTCTCTTACGGTCAACTTTGACGGATAATACGTCTTTGTTATTTGTTTCGAATTCTAGCCAAGCACCTCTATACGGGATTAGCTTACCGAAACACATGTCTCTATCAGTTGTGATATCTTTTTCTACCGTAAAGTATACTCCAGGAGACCTTACCAACTGACTTACCACAACTCTTTCTGCACCGTTTATGATGAACGTGCCCTGAGATGTCATCAAGGGTATGTTGCCCATGAAAAGCCTTTGTTCTTTAACTTCACCTGTTTCTTTTATTAATAACCTAGTTGTTATGTAAAGGGGAGCCTCAAAGGTTATCTCTCTAATTCGGCATTCTTGTTCGGTGTATTTAGGTGTCTGGAATTCGTGGTCCAAGAATGATAGCTCAAATCTGCCACCGGTGAAATCTTGTATGGGGGAAATTTCTTGAAACAAGGAAGTCAAACAATCTCCTACAAACCATGCAAAAGATTCCATTTGAAGTTGTATTAAATTTGGTACGTCCAGTATCTGTGGAATTCTTGCGTAGGTCTTTTTGGGCACGGTAATATCTGGATTGGTGATAGTTCGAACAGATGAAGGGCTCATGGCAATTCACGCTCCTGGGTTAATTAAGAATGTGGTTTAGTTAGACGCGAAAACGAGACAACACGGGAGTTGCCTCGGAGTTACAAATAGAATAGAAATGTGAGATGCCTCATAAAATGACAATGATTCATTGTATACCCAACAATTATCCAAGTCAATAGGCTAAGAAGATGTTAGGAAAAGGTTACTTTATTCTTGAGTTACCCATATGCGGCTAGCCACGATGTGTCCAATGGCACCCTCACCCCTTGTGGTCTTTATTACTATTATTCCTTTGTGTAAGCTAGATTCGATAATTTCTACTTTTTCGTCAGGGAGAACATTTTGGGCCACTAGGAAACTCAATAGTTCCTGATCTTCTTCAGGCACTCTGATAACTCGACATAAATTCCCCTGTCCAACGTCTCTTAATGAAATTACGGGCTTGTCAGGAGGTGAGTATTTACTGTCTGGTATTGGTCCACCAAAGGGACAGGTGGTTGGATATCCTAGTAATTCATCTATTCTGGCTTCCACTTCTGGGGAAATCGCATGTTCTAATCTATGGGCTTCTACGTGGGCTTTATCAAGTTCCAATCCAAGCAAATCCACCACAAATCGTTCAGCAAGTCGGTGTCTCCTGATCATATTTTTTGCAGCCACCAATCCTTCGGTGGTTAATTTCACTTCTTTGTCGCTACCCAAGGTTAACAAACTTTCCTTTGACATTCTCCTCAACATTCCAAGTACAGATGGCAAACTGGTTCCCAGTCCTTCACTGGCGGGTAAGGATTTAAGGTGTTCCGCTATATGGGCAGGAGTGGCTTTGATGCCTTCTTCTGATAAAATAAACAGTGAGAGCAAGTAGTTTTCTGCAACCTGAGATAGCTTGTCATGAGTAAGTGTGTTTTTACGGTTTGTCATATATTTTCTGGACTCTTCAATCTTTTAAGTAAGTACAAGCACCACAGAAACAATCTTTACTTTCAACGGTATTAATGTAATAGGTAGGGATGTTACCAGAATGTTACCACATAGATATGATATAGGATACAATTTGTTGTAAATATGACCTAGTACCGAAAAATACCGATCCTAGGTATTGCAGTAAATTTAAGGCTTGGTTATCATGGATCCGCAAAATTCACTGAATGATGGTTTAAGTAATGGCTAATGTGGTCTTGATTATAGATATGGTAAGAGGATTTTTGGAGAGCGGGAATCTATACTGTGGAGATGAATCCCGAACAATTATACCTAACGTAACTAAGCTTCTGGATTCAGAGGTTAAGAATAACTCCGACTTAATATTCATATGTGATAGTCATGAACTCGGAGATTTAGAGTTTCAAATGTTCCCGATCCATTGCCTATCAGGGTCACCAGAAACGGAATTGATACCAGAGCTTGCTAAGTATAGCGGATGGAGAATCGATAAAAAGAGATACAGCGCATTTTATGAAACCGAGTTGGCCAAACATTTAGAGAGATTAAATCCGAATAAAGTCATAGTTTGTGGGGTTTGTACGGATATATGCGTGATGCATACCGTGTCAGATGCCCGTAACAGAGATTATAAGGTAGTGGTGCCAACAGATGCAGTAGCATCATTTGACTTAGATGCACATAATTGGGCTATAGGTCACATGGAAAAAATTTTAGGAGCTCACATATCGTACGTAAGTGATATGGTATCGAGATAACGTTGTATTATAAAGGATTTTAATGTCACAGTCAGAATTTGACCCGAAACCTTCATTGATGATCGGAGACACGGCCGATATCGCCTTGCACAGGAGCATATCTGTTCTACGTAGTGAGGGAGTTAATCCGCTCGTCACCATGGATTTCACATCGACTTCAGCCGGGGTGTTTTGTGGTGTAAATGAGATCAAGTCTCTGTTGAATAAAATTCTCCCAGAAAGTAACAGGAGTGTGTGGGCCATTGAAGAGGGATCTGACATCTCAGACCAAGAATTGGTGCTTCAAATTACGGCACCATACAATTCATTTGCTGTATATGAAACTGCTATCACTGGGATAATGTCCCATTGTACTGGCTGGGCTACTGCTAGTAGATATTGCGTCGAAGCAGCGGCTGGTGTTCCAGTAATTTCTACTGGTTCTAATATAGTACATCCACATGTTGCTGGCATTATGGATTACTCTGCAGTGGTTGGTGGATGTGTTTCTTGTACAACGACATTGGGAAGTAAATTAGCCGGCATAAACCCATCTGGTGCTATATCGCCCAACGTTATTCTTTTAATAGGGGACGCTGTGATAGCTATGCAAAATTTTGATAAGAATATGCCACAGGAATATCCCAGAATGGCCCCTGTTAATGTGATAAAAGATGAACTTGAAGAAACATTAGCTCTTGCGAGAGTAATGGGTCAAAGGTTGAGGGGAGTTATATTGGACAGCACTGCTAGTGTGAGCCCAGCGAGTGTAAAAGAGTTACGGGCAAGGCTTTCATTATCTGGGTACCCACATGTTGAGGTTTTGGTGAGAGGGAATATATCCGCTGATGATATTAGACTTTACTCTCAATCCGGAGTCTCTGTGAATGCTTTTGGAGTTGCAGATTATATTAGTGCTGCGAGTCCTCTTGAATTCAAAGCAAATATTAGCAAAGTCGATGATCAACCGTCTGCAAGGAGAGGCAGCATTCCTGGTTCGGGATCAAATCCTAGGTTAATTAATATAATCCAGTAGCATTAAACTCAATGGTGATGACGTTCATAGTGTTAGCGTTTAGGGCCAATCCGTCTGCTTTTCTGTAACCGACCACCCATATGATTTCGTCTTCTAAAGTTACAATAGGGACAGAGTCTCTCTTAGAGTTTGGTATTTTGGTATCTACCATGAAATCCTGCAACTTTTTTGCATTTTTCATGCCTGTGGGTACGAACTTGTCCCCAGGCAACCTGCTCCTGACGAATATAGGTTCTTCTATTTGCTCGGCGTCTAAGGAAATGTGATAGGCACCGTATATTCTTTCAGGAGATTTTTTTTCAATGTAGGAAACGATCTCCCATCCGGGAATCGTTGTTTTGCCAGGTATTTTTATTACCTGTTTAGTTAGGGTTTGGGCCTTGGTTACGTTTAGATAGGTTTTTGATACAAATTGTATTTCTTGATTGTCTATACAAACTACAAGGTTGTTAGGCAAATGCACGATTTTACTTTTGCCGTTACTCGCTAAATCCAATATTGCATCTATGTGTGCACTCTTGATGTTTTTGGTGTTACCAACCATCTTTTCATAGGCCATCAGAATCAAATTTGTTTGTATAACACGATGTTGTTCACAGAAAGCATGTCTTGAAAAAGCTATGCCGCTAGGCGCGGAAACTGTCAAATTCTTCATAGTATCCAAAGTGATTGTTTCAATATAGTCTTGGTAGTATCTCGCGGCGGAACTCATTCTAAGTAAAGCCTTTTCGAAATTTTGGTTATAAGATTTAATTCTAGGTATCAAATCCGTTCTTATTTTGTTTCTGGTGAAATGTATTGATGAATTAGATGTGTCTATTCTTGGCTGTAAGTTATAGGAAGAGCAATATTGTTCTGTTGAGTCCTTGCCAACATTCAATAATGGTCTTATCAACACAGTATAGGTATCGGTATTTAAAGACTGCCACTTGCCGAAAGTGGACATGCCAAGTAAGCCGTCAAGTCCAGTGCCTCTTATCAGGTGCATGAGAATTGTTTCGACTTGATCGTTTTGCGTGTGACCAAGTACTATTCCGAATCCTTTTTCTTCCCTTACTACGGTAGATAGAAATTCGTATCTCATGTTTCTAGCTGCTTCTTCTATTGAAACTTTATTTTCGCTGGCATAATCTTTTACGTTGCCGAATCTGGTGGTGTGGGGTAATCTTAGTTGGCTTGCTAGATCAATTACAAACTTTTCATCGTCGTCAGATTCTGTTCCCCGTAGACCATGGTTCATGTGAGCTATGTGAAGTTTCAGATTAAGCTCATCTTTTAGATCGTTAAGGCCGAGTAACAGGGCCAGTGAGTCAGGACCTCCAGATAAAGCTACTACTAAGGGTTTAGTCCGCTCATGGACCGGTATTTCCCTCAGTGTTCTTTTGATATCTTTTCTGATGTTATGTTCGATCATACCTTTGCATTTACAGAGTGTGGGCTTATTTATTAGAGGAACGATGGTTTTTTGTTATTGTTACTTTTTCTATTTTCATTCTAGTTAATTGTGTGACCACTAAACGAATATCTTTGTATACAAAATGATCGCCTTCTACTGGTATTTTCCCCAGATTGTCGAGTATGAACCCTGCTACCGTTTCGTAATCTCCCTTGGGCAGGTCCAACTCTAACTCTTCGTTTGCCTCTTCTATTTGCATTCCTCCATCTATACTGAAGATATTCTCATCTATTTCTTCATATTCCATTTCAGGAAGTTTCCCATCTTCTCCAACAGGACCAACTATCTCTTCGGTTAATTGTTTCAATGTTACTATTCCAGATATGCCTCCAAATTCATCAACCGCGATAGCAATTTGGTTGCCTACTTGTTGCATTTCACCAAATAGAGTGCCGACTGTTTTTGTTTCAGGAACGAAATCCACAGGTCGTAGCAGTGTCGTTATATTTTCTGAATTAGAGATGTTGCCTTGTGCAATGGCCCCCATGATATCCTTAAGAAGAAGTATACCTAGGACATTCTCTGGATTTTCTTCATAAACCGGAAAACGTGAGTGGGAGTACCTTTTATAGATCTCGAAGAACTGTTTTAAATTTGTGCCGGACTCGATCAACACAAGTTCCGGTCTAGGTGTCATAATTTCTTTTAGTTGACGATCACCGAATCTGAATACGTTCTCTAACATTTGTGCTTCTTGTTCCTCAACAGAACCTGATTCACGGCCAATAGATATGGCCGTTTTAACCTCATCCTCACTGAAGTAGGCCCTATGGTCACTCCCTAGACAGAAAGCTACAATCCTGTTTATTCCTTGAAGAGTCAAAGCGATCGGAAACAGCAATTTCTCTATGCCATTGATTATTCTAGAGGAGAAGAAAAAAAGTGCTTCCGGATATCTTATGCCAATAGTTTTGGGAAGCGTTTCTCCTAATATCAGTAGTATTACTGTGCTGATAATAGTTGCCAAGAGCACTCCTCTGCCTTCTCCTATTAAACCTATTAAGATGACAGTAAATAATGCGGCAAATGCCGTGTTTACCAAGTTGTTTACTAGGAGTATTGTGGGTAAAACTCTTTCTGGTTCTTCTATCATTTTGGCTACTCGTTCCGCTCCGGATACTTTATTTTCGACCATACTCCTTATTCTTACTCTTCTGAGAGACAAGAATGCCGCTTCTGAACTCGAAAAAAAAGCAGACAATAGTAGGCAGGGGAGTAGCAGGATTAAATAAATAGTCGATATGTGATCCATATATCCACCTCGGTTTAATACTTATTCTAATATTATTTAAGAATTGTTGGTGATGCCAATTTGGTATTGGGGAATGATTAACTATAACGCTCAGTGGGTTAATGTTAATATAGGGAGTAAAAAGTTTCCCAAAGAAGAATCCGTTTGTAGAAATGATAGCATCGCCTCATTATAGTGTCAAAGCGACTGGGTGTATTTTGATATGTGATATGACTGTGGAATTGAAAACTGAAAACCTGATTGAACCGGTGTTTTTTTGAATATTGTTTATCCTACAAGTGACGAGTTGAAGAGTTTGGAAGATAGTGCGGTGGCATTTGCCATTGGGGCGAAGAATTTATTGGAGAAAAACTTAGGACATACAAGTGTCAAATATAAAGGTGATGGTTTTTCTAACCCTGTTACAAACATGGATTTGGAAATCGAAAAATATCTGAGAACGGAGATACTGAGAAAGTTCCCAAATCACACTGTCATAGGGGAAGAGTACAAAAATGATGCAAGTGAATACAGCGATTTCATATGGGTTATAGATCCGATAGACGGAACCTCTAATTTTGTGGCTGGATTGTCGATATACAGCATATCTATAGGATTACTTTACCAAGGTGATCCAGTAGTAGGCGTTATGTTTTCTCCATTTGATAATACAGGCGAAGGAATATATCACTCCAGGAAAGGAGGGGGATCGTTTTTGGCGGGCAATAAATTGGAAGTTATGAATATAAGAGAACCCATCTCTTCGAATTTAATCGGCCTTCCACTGGGATATCGAAGAGTTGGGTTATTTGGTAAGAGGGCGTTCGATATAGGTAATGTCAGGATTACTGGAAGTATTAGTGTTGAAATGTTGTTGGCTGTTGGAGGGGTGTTTCTGCATTCTTTTTTTTCTCGCCCCAAAATTTGGGATGT
>CAZNWQ010000017.1:0-19322 GCA_964576965.1 uncultured Dehalococcoidia bacterium | reverse complement strand
ACCCACGGCCTCAGCCTTCGCAGGGCTGCGCTCTATCCATCTGAGCTACAAGCGCATTATATGCTTCGGTATAGCCAAGGGCTCTAGGGGAACCATCTTATTAATTATCTAACTGTTTAAAGCCCCTAGCACCATTCACAGATATATTACTATTTAGTTTGTATTGCCATCAAGCCCATTACTTACCTAATGAGAGGTTTTCTATCTTGTCTTTAAGGGCTTCTAGTAATGATGGTATGGGAACTCTGTCCTGAACCATGGAATCTCGGTCTCTTATAGTTACCGAGTTATCTTCTTCTACCGTTTTGAAGTCTATTGTCACAGCTAGGGGTGTTCCTATTTCGTCTTGACGCCTGTACCTTCTGCCTATTGACTGGGAATCGTCGTATTGTGACACGAAATTGGCTTTGACTATATCATGAACTTCTCTGGCTTTTGGAACTAACTTTTCGTTGCGGCTTAGTGGAAGTACAGCCACTTTTATCGGTGCGAGAGAAGGGTGTAAATGTAATACAGTCCTAGATTCATTTGAACCTGGATCCACTTCCTCGTCATATGCGTCTACTAGGAATGCTAGAGTCGAGCGATCAGCACCTCCGGAAGGTTCAAGCACATAAGGTATGTATCTTTCCTGTATTTCGTCATCAAAATATGTCATGTCCTTGCTACTATGGTTTTGATGTTGTTTTAAGTCGAAGTCTGTTCTGTTGGCAATACCTTCTAATTCCGACCATCCCCATGGAAATTCATACTCAACGTCATAGCAACTTTTAGCATAATGCGCTAACTCATCGTCACCATGCTGTCTTATTCTAAGTTTGTCTCTTCTCATTCCTAATTTCACGTACCAATCGAATCTAGTGTTCAGCCATTCCTGATGTAATTCTTCGTCACTAGGATTGCCTTTTTTGCTAGCTATTTCAGGGGGTTCAATGAAGTATTCAATTTCCATTTGTTCAAATTCTCTGGTGCGAAATACAAAATTGCCCGGAGTGATTTCATTTCGGAAAGCTTTACCGATTTGAGCAATGCCAAATGGCAATCTGCCCCTGTGAGACACGAGAACATTTTGGAAGTTAACAAATATTCCTTGTGCAGTTTCTGGTCGCATCCATACTTGATGAGCAGAATCCTCAGCTGGTCCGAGGAATGTCTTTAACATCAAATTGAACATTCTTGCATCGGTTAATTCCCCACTACAATCAGGGCAAGAGTCCGATTCTAAATGATCTGGTCGGAAGCGATGATGACAGCTCTTACATTCCACTAGTGGGTCTGTAAACCCTTCTGCGTGGCCGCTTGCCACCCAAATGTCCGGATGCATTAGTATTGCAGAATCTAATCCTACTACATCATTTCGTTCGTGTACGACAGATTTCCACCATGCATCTTTCACATTGCGTTTAAGTTCAACGCCCATAGGGCCATAATCCCAAGTGCTTCCTAGTCCTCCGTATATTTCACTAGAAGGAAAAATAAACCCCCTGCGTTTGCAGAGAGAAACAATTGTTTCCATATTTACTTTGTCTAGACTACGAGCCAATGTAACCTCCGATGATTATTATCTGGAAAGCAGTGTACAACACTCTGGTGGCTAAGTGAAACCCTTCAATGGTTCATGTTATTCTAATAGCATAGTTTGATTATTCGGAGGAGAGATCAAATGATAGTTCGCCCGCTCGTTATTGGAACGATAATGGAAAATACTTATATCCTAGGTTCAGAAAACTCTGGAGATTGTGTGATTATAGATCCAGGAGGAGAACCAGACAGGGTGTTGGAAGAAGTTGATACCCTAGGATTAAAGGTTGGTATGATACTGAATACCCACGGACATGGAGATCATGTTGGAGGGGTGACCGGTATTAAGAATGCAACTAATGCTACATATGGTATACACGCATCAGATGCAGAAATGCTCAAATCAGATAATAGTTGGATTGCTACTATTATGCCTGGGTTTCAGGATCCTCCAGAGCCTGACATAAACGTGATACATGAACAAATACTGGAAGTAGGGGATATAAGAATAAGAGTTATCGAGACTCCTGGCCACACCCAAGGTGGAGTTTGCTATTACACCGAGGGTTTGCTATTCACCGGAGACACATTGTTTCAGGGCAGTATAGGTCGTTCGGATTTGCCTGGAGGAAACGGCAGACTGTTGATTCAGAATATTCTCTCCAGATTAATGTCACTACCCACAGATACGATCGTATATCCCGGGCATGGACCCGAAACTACAGTGGGTAGAGAGAAGCTTACAAACCCGTTTTTGTTAGGAAGCATCATCTAATATTTTAGTGCAAAAAAACAGGAGAGGTTTAGCATTTATCCTAACCTCTCCTGTTTTTATAGTTCTTAGATTAAATAAACAGAGGTGCGAATACTAGAGCCACGATTGACATCAGTTTTATTAGTATGTTTAACGCGGGTCCAGACGTGTCTTTGAAAGGATCTCCTACAGTGTCTCCAGTCACGGCTGCTTTATGGGTTTCTGACCCTTTGCCGTCGAAATGACCTGCTTCTATATACTTTTTAGCGTTGTCCCATGCTCCCCCTGAGTTCGCCATTGTTACAGCGAGAAGGAATCCTGCTGCTATCGCTCCTATTAACATGCCACCAAGTGGTCCGGGTCCTAATATAAACCCTACTGCTACAGGTGCTATAACGGCCATTGCACCAGGCACAATCATAGCTCTGAGTGAGCCTTGTGTGCTGATGTCTACACATCTGGCATAGTCTGGTCTTCCAGTTCCTTCCATGATGCCAGGTATTTCTCTAAATTGTCGACGTACTTCGTTTACAATCGCGTAAGCCGCAGTACCTACTGCCTGCATGGTTAAAGCCGAGAATATGAACGGAAGCAGTGCTCCAATGAAGAGTCCAACCAAAACTTTAGGGTCAAGTATATTTATTGACAACATGGGTTCGCCTGCAGGTGTGATCGCGAATGCATAAGCTGAGAGCAATGCTAATGATGTAAGCGCTGCTGAACCTATTGCGAATCCTTTACCGGTAGCGGCAGTTGTATTTCCCAGAGAATCCAAAGCATCTGTCCTCTCTCTAACTTCTGGGTCCAAATGTGATTGTTCTGCTATACCTCCTGCGTTATCAGCGACTGGTCCATACGCATCTGTTGCAAGAGTTATACCAAGAGTGGAAAGCATACCGACTGCAGCTATTGCTACACCATAAAGCCCCGCTGCCCAATGTGCTATCAATATAGATGCGATTACGGCGGCAACTGGTACCAGTGTACTCATCATACCGGTAGCAAAGCCTGTGATGATAGTTGTACCTGCACCGGTTTGAGCAGACTCGGCTATCTTTTTTGTTGGCGAATATTCATAGGATGTGTAATATTCGGTAGCGAATCCTATTACGTTACCAGCTATAAGGCCTGTCACTATTGATAGGAAAATCATGTTGCCATCTTCAACGTTTAGGTATTGTATTGCTCCATAAGAAGATACAAGTACCAGAGCTGATGCTATATAAATGCCTTTTCTTAATGCCCACAACAGAGTACTCATAGAGGCCTCAGAACCAGTCCTAACGAAGAAAGTTCCTATGAGAGATGAGATTATACCTACTGCTGCAATCAATAAAGGTAAAACCATTCTTGGGCTATCGTATGCTGGGCTAGCTCCAACAGCCGCGGCAGTAGCCGTTGCAATTGCTATTGTAGCTATTATAGAAGACGCATACGATTCAAAAAGGTCTGAGCCCATTCCTGCCACGTCTCCCACGTTGTCTCCCACGTTGTCTGCTATTGTTGCAGGGTTACGGGGATCATCTTCAGGGATTCCTGCCTCAACTTTACCTACTATATCAGATCCGACATCTGCTGCTTTGGTGAATATGCCTCCACCCACACGTGCGAACAGTGCTATGGTTGAGGCACCGAATCCGAAACCGGCTACGACTGAGATGTCTTGAAATACGATGTATAGTACTGATATTCCGATTATACCTATGCCAACCACAGTTAGTCCCATTACGGTACCACTGTTAAAGGCCACTCTTAGGCCAGGGTTCAGTCCGACCATGGCTGCAGCAGCCGTCCTGGTATTGGCTCTAACTGCTATGCTCATGCCTACATACCCTGTAAGTGCTGAACATATCGCTCCTGCTAAGTAGCAAATTGCAGTTTCAGGTATGTCTTTTTCCAGCTGCATAGTGTCTAGAAATACACCTATTACTATCGTTACAAGTACTACAAATACAGCTAAACTTCTATATTCACGGCCTAGGAACGCGGCAGCGCCTTCTTGGACAGCTTTACCGATTTCCTTCATTGTATCTGTTCCTTGGTCTTCCTGTAGTACTTTACGGGCTAGTAAAGCAGAGAATACCAAGGCTACAAGGCCGGTAGCGAGTGCTATTGTTATATAATCCATTTAAATCCTCCAAAATGTCTTAAATGAAAAGTGCAAACTACCAGTTATTCATCCAAGACAGCAATCTATCACTATGGCATTGATCAGTCAAGTGTAGGTCAATCAAGATTTATCTAAATTAGAAAGAATGTCTTGTATCCTGTTTTCTAAAGATTGTTGTACAACGTTGTTTGTAAGATCACCGCGAGTTCTCTCAAGTATTCCTCTCATGGCATCCGTAGTACGTCTTAACCCGTTAGTTATGGCCTCTGGGAAATCCATTGTAAAAAGCTCTGTGTGTATTTGATCCATTACGTCCAATATACTTTCAGATCTGGTGGAATCACCTTTTCTAAGGCAGTCCAAGATGTATCTTCTCATTTCTCCGATTGATTCCCCAAGCCCATTCAAATAGGGGCCATGGGATATATTTAATTCTTCTGGCGTTGGCAGGGGCAGATTGCATATCAGTGCAAAAGTAGTGTGAGCTTCAACATATTCTTTTTGGGGATCTTGTACAAAGCCAGAGAAATACACCTCTGGGTTTTGATTGTTTATGTCGGGCATTTCGGCAATGCTTGTTTTGGCTTTGTCTAGTAGATTCTTGGCCTCTTCGAAGTCACCCCTGTGTGAAGATCTTATCGCTGTTGAAGCAAGCTGTATCGTGTTTCTGGAAAGCATCAGTGCCTTTTCTCTTGCAGCGTGTTTTGTTTTAAAGGATTTTCTAGCCCCTTCAGCTAATAATTTTAGTTGGTCTGTATAATCGTTCTTTGGCAACACTTCTCCTCATTATTCAGGGTTGATGAATTTTCTTAAGTTAGATCCTAGCGTTACCAGCTTTTCGTATGCCATAAGATTTACTGATCCATCCTCAAAGCTACCGTCAGGTTTTCTTAATCCCGCGTTCACTCCAGTTAATATTTCTATTCCCTGATCTATAGTTTCTACAGAATAGATGTGGAATTGACCCTTTTTGACGGATTCAATAATTTCTTCCTTCACCATGAGGTGTTTTGTGTTTGAATGTGGTATAAGCACACCTTGCCTGCCATTTAGTCCTTGAGCTTTGCAGACCTCAAAAAAACCTTCAATTTTATGATTTATTCCACCTATGGGTTGAATTTGCCCTTTTTGATTAACAGATCCAGTAACAGCCAATCCTTGATTTATCGGAAGTCCTGACAGGGCAGACAGTATCGCGTATAGCTCAGTGCTTGAGGCGCTATCTCCATCTACTTCATTGTAGCTCTGTTCGAATGCAATGCGAGCCACAAGTGATAATGGAATATTCATGGACATTTTATCTGTTAAATAACCGGCGAGTATCATTATTCCTTTCGAGTGCAATCTTCCGCCTAACAAGGATTCCCTTTCTATGTCTATGAAACCTTCCCGTCCTGTACCTATTGAAACGGTTATTTTGTTAGGTTTACCAAAAGAAATCTCTCCCAAACTCATTACAGATAATCCATTTATCTGCCCGGCAACCTCATTCGTCGTGTCTATAGATATCGTCCCATCGTGTATCATGTCCAGGATTTTGTCCTTTATCAAACCTGACCTATAACTTTTGTTCTCCACAGCTTTATCGACATGTTCAGATTGTATGTAATCAGAGGAGGCTAATTTGGCCCAGTGGTTCGACTCCCTTATGATGTCACTAATTTCTGCAAACTGAGTAGATAATCGGGTTTGATCTTCCACCATTCTGGAGCTGTGTTCTATTATCTTGGCCACGCCTGTCTTACTCATATGTATAAGTTTTTCTTTTCTGCAAAGAGTAGAAACAAATGAGGCATAGTTACTAACATTTTCACCTGTTCGTTCCATGGAATTGTCAAATTCAACTTTGACTTTAAAGAGTTCCTTGAAATCTGGATCTTTGCTGTATAAAGCTTGGTATATGCCAGGATCTCCAATCAGTATTATCTTGAGATCAAGGGGTATGGGTTGGGGATTGATCGTGAGAGTATTAGTAATCAGGCTTTGAGTTTCTGACATATCATCTATGGTTATTACCTTTTCTTTGAGACATCTTTTGATTCCATCCCAGTTACTATTGTTACTTAATACATCTTCTACTCTAATAATAAGGTATCCTCCATTAGCCCTATGCATGGATCCGGCCCTAATCATAGTGAAGTCCGTGCTTAAAGTTCCCATATGGGATTCTTTTTCTACATAGCCAAAAAGATTTCTTGGAGTTGGATTGCTTTCTATAACTACAGGGGCACCATCCGTGTCAGAATTGTCGACTATCATATTCAACTGATATTGCCGAAGGCGAGTTCCAGTTACATTTTGGGGGATGTTATCAGTCCCATCTTCCGTGTTTGATTTGAAAGTGGATATATTGCTGACTATGTCTTTTTGTACCTCATTTAGGTAACTGTGGACCTGATCAAGTGATCTATACTTTTGTTTCAGTTCATCTATGATAGGGTCCAGCGAGTAGTTAGCAATTTCGAAGTCCAGGTTTTGTATTTCTTCCAATTTAATTCTGTCTAATGTTCGGACTTCGCCCAAGACGTCCTTCAGCTGTTTTTCAATGACCGTATGATTTTTGCCCAACCTATCGTTTTGCTCTTGTGTTAGGTTGTTGATGTCTTGTTCTGATAACGGGACGCCATCTTTAGAAGGTACTAGTCGTAATCCTGTGGGGGAGCTTTGTAAAATGAAATCGTAATTTAGAGCGTTATTGGAAATGTCGTTTAAGAGTTCTTGTTTTTTGGTGTTGCATATGTTTATTATTTCTTCCACTTGGGCGTTATATTCATCATTTTCCAGTGCTTTAATTATATTGATGCTAGATTCTTCTACTAGTCTAGCAATATCGTTTTTCAATGCGCTGCCAATTCCTGAAGGTAGTGCTAGTACACGCGGATATCTTGGATCGTCAAAATTTTGTACATAACACCAGTCCGAAGGATTATTCTTGGTTTTAGCGCTGGTTTGGACGAAAGCTGTTATAGCTGTGGTTTTTCCTGTTCCCGGTGCTCCGGCAGCATATATATTGAAACCGTCACTGTCTATATCTAGGCCAAATGCAAGCGATTGAACAGCTCTTTCTTGCCCTATTATTCCTTGCAGATCTGTTAACTCCGATGTGTTATCGAATTGAAAAGCATTCGGGTCATAAACACTGCGTAGAGATTCTATAGACAATTCTGACAAATTCAGCCTCCAGCTTAGTTGTTTTGGGGCCGATATCATTGTAGCACAAGCAATTTGATCCTGTAATAATTCAAAGTTATTTTGAATGGTAGTAGCAGGGCAACTCTTTTCTCGCTTCTTTACGTGCATACGACTATACTGATAAAATTAGATCGGTTTTAATCTGTTTATTAGGTGATACTCATATGGACACTCACTCCCACCATGATGAACCCGACATGTTAAGTGTTGAAGAAGCAAGAGACAGGATACTTGCTATGTTTCAACCCTTGAATGCCGAATACGTTGATCTTTTGGATGCTTTGGGTCAGGTGTTAGACGAAGATATAGTTTCCGATATCAAGATACCTCCTTTGGCAAATTCTGCTATGGATGGCTACGCGGTTCAACATGCTGACATAGTTGCAGCGAAACCAGAAACCCCTGTTACTCTAAACGTTGACGGATATATAGCGGCAGGTCAGTTGCCGGACCGACCAGTTACTAAAGGTAATGCAATTCGCATCATGACTGGGGCACCCATACCACCGGGTGCAAATACAGTCATACCATTTGAGGATACGAGCGAATATGAATTGAAAAATGCGGGAATGAATCCGATGGATTTAGACAAAGTTGATATAAAACTGGAATCTCCAGTGGGTTCTAATGTTAGACCGGCGGGACAGGATATACAGGTAGGTGAAAAAGTATTATCCAAAGGAGTAGTTTTACGTCCTGGTGAAATTGGAGTGATAGCCTCCCTGGGAAGGAATAAAGTCAAAGTAATCAGGCGTCCATCCATAGCTGTTTTGGCTACTGGGGATGAATTGATAGAGCCTGGCAATCCCCCTGTAGAAGGGAGGATTTATGACAGTAATAGTTATGGGGTGTGTGCATCTGTAGTTAAATACGGGGGCCGTCCAACATTTCTCGGTATTGCCCAAGATAATTTAATGTCAATGAATAGTAAAATAGAAGAAGGATTTCATGCGGATATGATATTAACTTCAGCCGGTGTTTCCAAGGGAGATTATGACATCGTAAAGGATGTTTTAGTCAGTAGGGGTGAAATCGATTTTTGGTCGGTTCGCATGCGGCCTGCAAAGCCCCTTGCTTTTGGAGTGTTATTTTCTGATGATGGAAAAAAGATTCCACATATTGGTCTTCCAGGCAACCCTGTAAGCGCATTAGTCGCTTTTGAAGAATTAGTTCGTCCTGCAATATTGAAAATGATGGGATATAAAGAACTGGACAAACCCACCGTGAAAGCAGTATTGGAAGATGATATTGTTAATACTGACGGTAGGCGTGTCTATGCCAGGGCCATAATTACGAATAAAGACGGTAAGTATTATGCTAGCCTTACGGGTAACCAAGGCTCTAACGTCTTAACTTCTATGGTGAGAGCTAATGGTTTGGCTATTTGCCCTGAAGATGTGGAATGTATGAAAGCTGGTGAAGAAGTTGAAGTTCAAATGCTTGACTGGGCTGATGGTGGATACTCAAGGTGATTTCATTCTTGCGTAACAGAACTTACTGAGACTCGCTAACTTTCCGTATTTTCGCTAAATAGATATATTCATTGGCCGTAAGATTAGGGTTAAAGTTTCCAACTTTTGGCCACCACACCCAAGTCGAAACTTTCGTCAGGGGCATGAATCTGACACTGTTTTTCATGAGTTCTCTTTGTATGTCCAGAACGATAGTTTTTCTCTCGTTTCTGTCATTTGTGGTAGATTGATTGTTAATTAACGAGTCAAGTGAACTGTTTTTGTATCCGTGAGTATTCCATTTCCCTTTACTATGAATTACTGACAAAAGATACATGTTCGCGGTAGCGGCTGGAGCTGTCGGTCCTATGAACATTTGATAATCGCCTCCATACCAAATTCTTTCAGGATAATCCGTAGGGTTAATTACAGAAGTTGTTATATCAAAGCCAACATCTCTTAGTTGATCACCCAAGTAATTACCATATTCTAAATATTTGTCTCCGTAGTCAGCTATGGTTAGCTCCAGTGGTATGCGGGTTTCGGACAGTGATTCAATGAAGTTCAGAGATTTTTCTTGATTGCCCAGATAATTCCTTAATTCTGTAGTAGATAGCTCCCAAGTCGGTTCTGAGGTTGGTATTCCAGAACTTACAAAACCTAATCCTTCCCAAACATTATCTATTGCCGTCCAGGGATCTATAGCGTTGAAGACGGCCTTTCTTACAAGAGGTTGATCCAATGGGGTTCGGGAGGTATTCAACGCCATTTCCAATCCCACACCGGTTTCTTGGTAAATTAAATGGGATATGTCTTGATCCAGTTTGAGAATGTCATATAAATATTCATTGGGCGTTTCTATTAGGTCTATTTTTTTGGTCATGAAAGCAGCTACAAGAGTTTGTTCGTTGGGAATATTTAATATTCTTAGTTTGTCTAATCCTGGCATGTCCGGTTCGTGATATTGATGGTTTGCTTGGAAAAAATATCCGATCTCTTGTCTGGTTCCGTCCCAAATCCAAGGGCCAGTTCCTATTACTGGTCCTTGTTTAAGATCCCCGGTCGAATTTACCGCTTCTGGCGCCACAATCTTATTTAATCCGTTAGCTAAGTCAAACAGAAAATCGGCATCGGGTTGATGGAGCTCTATTTTGATTTTCTTTTGTGATAAAGCCTCCACGTTTTTGATAGACTTTAGCAGTTTTGAGTTTGGGTTTTTTGGATCCCTTTGTCTATTAATACTGTAGACGACATCGTTTACATCCATTCGTCTGCCTGATACAGGAGGAACATCGTGCCAAAAAATATCGTTCTTAATAGTAAAAATGTAAGTATTAGAACTCCTATACTCCCAACTTGAACATATATCGCACTCGGTTGAAGAGGTTGGATATTCCTGAGCCTGAGAGTCGAATCTCAGAAGGCGACTGTATACTATTCCAGGTCCGAACGCTGCCAAAGTTGGAGAAGTGGAGAGGTGTACATCCCAGTGTTCGTTTACCACTGTAGATCCCAAGATTAATTCTCCCTTTGGTTCGTCATTATATGGGATTTCTGAACGTGACGTTTGTGGTGAAGGAGTTGGGCTGGAATGTTGGTCAGGTGTCCCAACCACGTCTACTTTATCGCAAGCAACTATAGTTGATAATATAATTATGTAGAACAGAAGACTGTTTTTTCTACTAAACAGAGTCATATACAAATACCTTTTTATGTTTCATATTATGAGTGAGGGAATTATCCGAATATATGGTATAAAAGTATGACATGCAAATAACATACGAAGAACTCGAGAACTTGATTGAGTTTTCATATTACACAATATAATGACAAATAGAAATAATTTTGGTGATATACCTGAGAACACGATATACCTGAGGCGGCTGCCAATAGATGATGCCTTGAACATGCTGGAGAAGTATCTAGATCAAGCATTTGTTGCTGGTCTAGATAGGATAAGAGTGGTGCATGGGAAGGGGACCGGTCAGATGAAAAATGCCGTACGAGAGGTTTTATCCAACCATCCTTTGGTAAAAGATTTCAGAGAGGGATATATTGGAGAAGGAGATGCTGGGGTAACGGTGGTCCAAATGCATGATAGGTAGAGAGAAGAACACGAAACACAACAAAAAGAGGAGTTGAGAATGCTTAAAAACTCAACTCCTCTTTTTGTTATTAATTCTGCTTCTTGTATATTCTAATTACCAGACTACTTGCTCGCGCTTCCACAGACGGTGTCTAGTATAAGTCGGGTGGAGACATATGGGTCTACATTTGCATTTGGTCTTCTATCTTCTATATACCCCTTTTTATCTCTTGCCACCTGCCAAGGAATTCTCACTGATGCTCCTCTGTCAGAAACCCCATATGAGAATTCTTTGTAACTAGCCGTTTCGTGTTGACCAGTCAAGCGATCTTCTATACCTGCTCCGTATCCAGCTATGTGGGCAGGTGCATTTTTCCCTAGAGCTTCTGCTGCTGCAACACATGCGTCGTAGTCGGATCTCATTTGTTTGGTGGAAAAATTGGTATGAGCACCTGCTCCGTTCCAATCTCCTGGCACTGGTTTGGCATCCAAAGATACAGTGACTCCGTAGTTTTCGGCTATCCTAGACAATAACCACCGTGCTATCCACAGTTCGTCAGCGGCTTGTGGTGTACCTACGGGTCCTATTTGAAATTCCCATTGACCAGGCATAACTTCTGCGTTTATACCCGCGATATGCAGGCCAGCTTCCATACATGCATCCATATGTTCTTCAACTATATCTCTACCAAATATAACGTCAGCACCAACTCCACAGTAGTAGTCTCCCTGAGGTGCCGGATAACCCCCTTCAGGCCATCCTAAAGGAGCGCTTCCTTCAAAAAATGTGTATTCCTGTTCTATTCCGAACCATGTATCGAAATCACCGTATTTTTCAGAGGAAGCCGCACACGCGGATCTGGTGTTAGAAGGGTGAGGAGTCATATCAGTTAAAAGGGTTTCAGTCATGACAATCACGTTGGGCGCCCCACGTATCGGATCAGGTATGGTAAGTACAGGGTTTAGAACTACGTCAGAGTTATCACCTGTGGCTTGTTGGGTGCTAGATCCATCGAATCCCCATATAGGAGGAGCTTCACCATCGGCTATAACCTTGGTTTTTGAGCGAAGGCGCGCCGAAGGAGTTGTACCATCTAACCATATATATTCAGCTTTGTAAGACATTTAACCACCTCATCATAGATTATTTGGGATTTATTGAGATCAATCCCACGTTAACATTATTCCCTTGTAATTATAGATGTTTGTCTGCCAAATTAGTAGTCTGATTCGCCAGAATAAACGATAGACTGGGAACATTCATAATATAGTATATACGCTTGCTATTACCCCTTATTAATGTGTTGTTACAGCTATGTTAATTTTTTGTGGTGGATGTGGTTTAGTAGGATATGAATCTGTATCCTACATTTCTTACAGTTTCTATAAATAAGTGATTAGCGTCCTCTACTTTGCTTCGGAGCCTCCTGATGTGAACGTCAACTGTTCTAGTGCCTCCAAAATAATCGTAATCCCATATGCGGTTCAGTAAAGTTTCCCTGGAATAAACTTTACCGGGATTCGCAGCTAACAGACAAAGAAGTTGATATTCTTTGAAGGTTAAAATGATACGGTTTTCTGCTAAGGATACTTCGTATTTGTCTTGGTCTATAGTGAGATCCCTGATACGTATAATCTGTCCAATGTCCCAAGAACCATTTCTCCACAGAATTCTACGTATTCTGGTAATTAATTCATTATACTGGAACGGCTTGAAAATGATTTCATCCAGCCCTATGGATGATTCTATTTTTTCGTTATCTTCAGAATCAAGCACGGCAAATAAAGGTATGCCGAGATGTTTAGTGGTTTTAATTATCTGAGCATTATCATCATTTGTATTTGCGTCCATATCCAACACTACTAGACTCGTGGCATCATCATCAAGGATTCTACTCACAGAGTTCAGTCCTTCATTAAAAGACAAAGTGAATCCGTCATCCTTTAGAGACTCGTACATCACTTTGTCGGATTCTGAAGTCAGTATCAATATTTGTTTAGTAAATGCCAAAAGCAAATCAATCCTAATAGGGATACATCCATTTATTTGCTACAACAAAGTCGTAAACTTACAAATCAATGAGATAACATTCTAATAACATTATAACCATTGATCAATCTCTTGTTCACAATTCATATGTTACAATGCTGTTGTTATGCTTACCAAAAGGCTAATACCTTGTTTAGACGTATCAGGTGGCCGTGTAATAAAGGGTGTTAAATTCTTGAGTCACAGGGACGCCGGTGATCCGGTCGAGATGGCGGCATTTTACGATTCACAGGGAGCCGACGAACTAGTATTTTACGATATAACGGCATCTGCGGAAGGCAGAGATATCATGTTGGACGTAGTTGCTAAAACAGCCGAACAACTTTTCATACCTCTAACTGTGGGTGGGGGACTACGTAGTGTGGATGATATGAAGAAGATGCTTAAGGCAGGAGCAGATAAGGTTTCAATCAATACAGCTGCGGTTCAAAACCCAAATCTCATAAAAGAAGGTGCAGAAGCATTTGGCAGCCAGTGTATAGTTTTAGGTATGGATGTTAAACGTGTATCAGATGACAATTCGTCATCCTGGCAAATATTTACACATACCGGGAGAGATGGTGGGGTGGCCAGAGGATTAGATGCAATAGAATGGGCTGAACAGGCTGTAGCTCTTGGTGCAGGGGAAGTAGTAGTTAATAGTATAGATGCCGATGGAACTAGAGATGGTTACGATGTGGAATTGGTTAGAAGAATATCGGAATCAGTTAACGTTCCTGTAGTTGCCAGCGGTGGAGCAGGCACACTGGAGCACATGTATCAGGTTGTTTCAGAGGGTATGGCCGATGCTGTCTTGGCTGCAAGTATATTCCATTTTGGTACCCACACTATAGGTGAAGCTAAAAGATACTTGTCTGACAGGGGGGTTAGCGTTCGTTTGACCTGATAACCTTGTCTTATTATCCAATGACTAATTATTGAGATTGGATGACAGTACAAGTACTTTGGAATATTTAGTATAGGATGTTTTTCATGATGAAACTGGATAGAAATGGGTTAATACCTGCAATTGTCCAAGACGACAACACAAACAAAGTTCTTATGATGGCTTATATGAGCCCAGAATCATTAGAATTGACAATTGAGAAAGATGAAGTTTGGTTCTACAGCCGTTCTAGAGACATGTTATGGCACAAG
Organism: uncultured Dehalococcoidia bacterium; assembly: GCA_964576965.1. Lineage (GTDB taxonomy): Bacteria > Chloroflexota > Dehalococcoidia > Lucifugimonadales > UBA2985 > VFHP01. Next base: position 5,021 of record CAZNWQ010000017.1, on the reverse strand, counting down.
GGTGAAACTTCAGGTAATTTTCTTAAATTGAAGAATATTCTGTTAGATTGTGACGGGGACACTTTGTTGTTGAAAGTCGATCCTACTGGTCCGGCTTGTCACACAGGTGCAGAATCATGTTTTTTTGTAGAATTTGATGCCACAGAGAAATACGATGTCATGGATGCTGGGTCAGAAATACTTGAGGATCTGTACTCTGTTATTGAGCAACGCAAAATAGATAGGCCCAGCGGTAGTTATACTACCAGCCTATTTGATCAGGGTATTGAACGTATATCACAAAAGGTTATAGAAGAAGCCGGTGAATCAGCGCTCGCTGGTGCTACTGGTGATAAAAAAAATCTACCTAATGAAATAGCAGATATGTTATACCATACCTTGGTTCTCATGGTTGCCTCGGATGTACGTCTATCTGAGGTTTGGAAAGAATTAGATAATAGAAAAAAGTAGTAAATCTACGATTTGCTGGCTTCTTTGTCTACATCTATGGCTTTGTTCATAGCAGCGATTGCAACTTCTATCTGTTGATCGTCAGGTTGTCTTGTTGTCAGAGATTGTAGTGCAAGGCTTGGGTAGGCTATTAATTTTACAAGTGGATTGTTATTGTAAAATCCGCTAATCCGTATAATCTCATAACTTATACCGGCTATTATTGGAACCAAAACAACTCTGGAGACGATGCTGACCATAATTGATGGTCTTCCCACAAAAGTAAAAACTACTATTGCAACCATCATTACCACCAGTAGAAAGGCAGTGCCACAACGGTTATGGGCTGTCGGAAATTTTCTGACATTATCAGTTTCCAGGTCTAGTCCATGTTCATATGCGTGCACTGTCATGTGTTCGGCTCCATGATATGCAAACACTCTTTTTATATCTTTGAATCGTCCAATAAGGAATATGTAAGCCAAGAAAATGGCTAATCTCAATATACCCTCTGCGAAATTACTTATCCCATCTGACTCGATATGTGCGTCCAGAGACCTTATTGCTAGTAATGGGGCTATGAAGAACAGACCAACCCCGAAACCTATTGATAGCATTAGCATGATTGCCATAGACCAACCAGAAATTTCCTGATCCTCTTCTTCCAATGCGATATTGGCCGATCTACCTAGAGCCTTAATTCCTATGAGCATTGTTTCTATGAGGACGACAACACCCCTTGCTAAAGGTATTTTTCTAAGTGCGCCAGTATAGAACGTGTTGAGTTTTGAATATTCTGTTGCTATCTCACCATTGGGTTTTCTAACTGCAAGAGAGTAGTGAGATTGTCCTCTGATCATTACTCCTTCAATAACTGCTTGGCCACCGTATGTGATACGTTTTTCCAATGAATACTGGCCTTTCATTCAGTAACTCTATACTTTCGTACAGTTACGAAACAGGGGATGGGCAGAAATTGAACAACCGGAAATTAATCTAAATTGAAACGACGTTTCATACGCTCGACACGACCCTCTGTGTCTATTATGCGTTGTTCTCCGGTAAAGTATGGGTGACACTTGCTACATATTTCTACTTTCAAGGCGGGTTTAGTTGAACCAACAGTGAAAGAGTTGCCACATGTGCAAGAAACTTGCGCTTCTGGATAATAAGTAGGATGTATTTCTGTTTTCAATTTTGTATAGCCTTTTATACTTTCTGAGGGTAGACACTTACTTGTTTCTTAAACTTGGTGTCTTGTTCAAACTTCACATGACCTTCGGTCAATGCAAACAGAGTATGGTCTCTACCTACTCCTACATTGTTCCCGGATCTAATTTTTGTTCCACGTTGTCTGACTATTATGGATCCAGCCTTTACAAGTTGCCCGTCATACCTTTTTACTCCCAGTCGCTGAGAGTTGCTGTCTCTACCATTACGGCTGCTGCCGCCACCTTTTTTATGTGCCATCTGTTTTTTTCCTTCTGGTTCTTGTGGTAGTGGTCTTTGGGGGACTACTTTTTTTAGCAGTTGTGCGGGTGGCTTGCTTCTTTACTGGAGCTTCGTCACCACTTAATATTTCGGTAATCTTGAGTTCAGTATAGGGCTGTCTGTGTCCGGTCTTTTTCTTGTACCTGATTTTGGGTTTGTACTTGAGGACAGTAATTTTCTTGCCCCTACCATTTTCTATGATTTGTGCCTTGACGGATGCTCCATCCACCAGAGGATTTCCGACTTTGAGTTTACCATCCTTAGACACCAATAAAATTTCGTTTATTTCAAAATGTTCTTCTTCTTCGCGCGGGAGTTTCTCTACCTGAATGCTAGATCCAGGGTAGACGGTATATTGTTTCCCTCCAGTATTTATTACGGCGTATTCCATGACAACCCGTCGATTGTATGGCAGACTGGTTTAGATGTCAAATAGTTTTTTGAAAACTGTTTAATTAAAATCAGGTGAAACTGTGTATACATTGATTTATATAAATTGTCCTGTCATCAGACTTCTATTTCATAGATAGTGACAGTCTATATAAATCCCGCTTACTTATATGGATTTCTTGAGCCAACGTGTCTCTGGCATCTTTCATTGATACGCCTTCTTTCAAAAGCTCGGTTAACATTGCAATAATGTCAGTGTCTGATATATGTTCTTTTTTTGTTGAGCCTTCTATTACTACTGTGAATTCACCTTTTGGATTATCGAAATGTACTTCACTGGTTGCCACGGTACCATAGAATATTTCTTCAAAGTATTTAGTTGCCTCTCTTAACACCGTGATGTTCCTGTGCCCTATTACCCCACTCAATTCCTTTAAAGTTTGTTTTATTCTATGGGGCGCCTCAAAGAATACAGTGGTATATTCAGTATTCTCTATTTTTTTTAGGAACGTTTTCCGCTCCGATTTTTTGTTTGGTAAGAATCCTAAAGACAGGAATTGTTTGCCGGAAAATGCTGATACCGATAAGGCGGTTGTTACAGCTGATGGTCCCGGTATGGGAACAACTTCGAATCCCTCCTTAATAACAGCTTGTACCAGTTCCACCCCTGGGTCGTTAATTATTGGGGTGCCTGCATCGGATACCAGAGCTATATCCATTTTGGACAAAGAAGCTACAAGCCTAGGTATTTTCATAAATTTATTGTGTTCGTTATAGCTAGTAACTCTAGTGTGAATTTTATAATGAGAAAGTAGTTTACGTGTAATACGGGTGTCTTCGGCAGCAATTATGTCTACTTCATTCAAAATGCGTATGGCTCGTAAGGTTATGTCTTCCAGGTTTCCTATTGGGGTGGATACTATGTATAGTGATGGCATAATTATAGTTTCTCTAAGTTACAGGTGTAGGACCATAATTCTACACTATTGGTCGGATATGTGCTTGCAGGTACTATGTTATGAGTTACTATAAAAGTTCTAATGAATGAGGTTTGGCAATTATCTATCTAATTGTAGAATTGCTAGAAAAGCTTCTTGCGGTATCTCGACATTGCCAACTTTCTTCATGCGCTTCTTGCCTTCAGCCTGTTTCTCCAACAATTTTCTTTTCCTTGTAATATCGCCGCCGTAGCACTTTGCCAGCACGTTTTTCCTGAGGGCTCGTATAGTTTCCCTAGATATGACACGGTTTCCTATTGCCGCTTGAATCGGCACCTCAAACATTTGTCTGGGGATTAAGGTTTTTAGTCGTTCTACTAGAGTTTTACCCTGTTGCAGAGATTTCTCCTTATGAACTATAAGCGATAGTGCATCGACTGGTTGATTGTTCACTAGTATGTCGAGTTTAACCAATGGAGCGGATTTATATCCGAAAATGGAATAGTCCATTGAAGCATATCCATGCGTTCTGGATTTAAGTTGATCGTAAAAATCCATTAATATTTCTGATAAAGGCGCTTTGTATTCCAAAAGCACCCTGGATTCGGATGAATCCGTGTCTGATTCATCAAATGTGTTGTTTTGGAGATACTCCATTCTCACGAATTCACCCCGTTTTGCTGTCACTATTTCCATAACCGGTCCTATGAACTTGGAAGGAACAACTATATTAAGTGACAGTATGGGCTCCTTCATTTCTGTTATGAGGTGCGTTGGAGGAAGTTTTGCAGGGCTATCGACTTCTATTTCTTCACCATCTGTTTTAACAACACTATATCTCACACTCGGAGCAGTTATCAGTAAGTTCAATCCATATTCTCTTTCTAATCTTTCTTGAACTATCTCCATGTGCAAAAGTCCGAGAAAGCCACATCTGAAACCAAAGCCTAGTGCGGAACTTGTTTCTGGTTCATAAACTAAGGCAGCGTCATTTAACTGTAATTTTTCCAAAGCGGTTCTCAAAACCAGATATTCATCCCCATCTGATGGATAAAGCCCAGCAAATACCATGGGTTTTAGAGGTTGATATCCAGGGAGGGATTTAGTTGCGGGATTGCTTGTTAATGTTAGGGTATCTCCCACTCTGCATTCCCTAACATTTTTTAAACCGGTCGCTATGTATCCGACTTCTCCCGCAGCTAATACGGAAGTTTGAGTGGGTCTAGGAAGAAAGTTGCCCACTTCTAGTATGTCGGCCTTTGAACCGGTTGCCATCATCAACATTTGGGAACCTTTTTCTATGTGACCGTCAAATAATCGCACATAGGCAACTACACCCTTATACGGATCGTAATTAGAATCGAAGACCAAGGCCCTTAATTCGTCAGATTCTGTTTTAGGAGGTGGTATTCTTTCTATAATGGCTGTTAATAAATCTTCTATACCAGACCCATCTTTGGCAGACACAAATATTATTTCTTCATCAGTGAATCCGAAGGCTTGTTGTAGTTCTAAGGAAACTCTGGCAGGCTGAGCTACTTGCAGGTCTATTTTATTGACTACGGGTATTATCGCCATATCATGTTCCAATGCTAAATAGACATTGGCAAGTGTTTGGGCCTGTATTCCTTGTGTGGCATCTACAACCAGAATAGCTCCCTCGCAAGCTGCTAAGGCCCTGGACACTTCATATCCAAAATCTACATGACCTGGAGTGTCTATCAGATTTAACTGAAAGTGTGAACCTTGTTTGTTGTAAGACATTTTGACTGC
>CAZNWQ010000016.1:5329-21034 GCA_964576965.1 uncultured Dehalococcoidia bacterium | reverse complement strand
GAAGTCCTTTGTTTAGAGCAAGGTGGATGGACTGATCCTAAAGATTATGCTTCTGCTCATGACGACTGGGAATTGCGAGCAGCTAACATATCCAATCCGCAGCCTAATGTACGTAATCTTCCATCGGATTACCCTGTGAATGATAAGGATAGTCCGATAGCCCCTCTTATGTATAACGCAGTTGGAGGTAGCACTATATTTTGGAGTGCCCACTTTCCGAGATTCCATCCATCCGACTTCAAAGTTAAATCATTAGATGGAGTGGCTGATGACTGGCCTATATCGTACAGTCAACTGGAACCATATTTTGATAAGAATGATGAGATTATGGGTGTTTCGGGATTAGACGGTGATCCTGCTTATCCACCCAAGTCACCAAGGCAAATGCCTCCTTTCCCATTGGGAAAGGGGGGAGAGAAGTTGGTAGACGGTTTTAACAAGCTTGGGTGGCACTGGTGGCCTTCCGATGCAGCAATAAATAATTCCAAATATGACGGGAGGGCTGCTTGCAATTACTGTGGCCCTTGTAACACTGGGTGTTACTTGGGGGCGAAAGCCAGTACTGACATTACGTATTGGCCTAAAGCCATAAGCTTAGGTGCCAAAATTGTTACAAATGCCAAGGTACGTGAATTAATTGTAGGCAAAGACGGACTCGTTAAAGGAGCGCTATATTATGATCAGAACGGTAATCTGCAACAACAAAATGCCAAGCTTGTAGTAGTAGCTTGCAATGGAGTAGGAACTCCAAGATTATTGCTCAATTCGTCATCTTCAATGTTTCCAGACGGATTGGCAAATAGTAGTGGTCTGGTAGGCAAGAACTTAATGTTTCATCCTTACGCAGCCGTCACAGGATTTTTTGATGAATTTGTTGGCGGCTATATAGGACCACAAGGTATATCAATTATAAGCCAGGAGTTCTATGAGACGGATTTGTCTAGAGGATTCGTGCGTGGATATAGCTTTCAGGCGACAGCCAAGGGTCCAGGACCCCGAGGAGCTGCAAACGCGATTGCGTGGGGTGAAGGACATCATGATGCGTTTGAAAACAAGTATGGAAGAACGGCAACCATTGTAGTTATAGGAGAGGATTTACCAGAAGAAATAAATACTGTTACATTGGATCCAGAATTAACCGATAGCGATGGAATTCCTGCTCCTAAAATCACTTATCGTATGAGCGAGAACAGCCTTAATATGATGGATCACGGAGTTAAGACAGCTGAAGAGCTTTTGAATGCATCTGGGGCGATAGGCATTACTAACAATCCCCTCCTTAGAGTTGCCGGATGGCACCTTATGGGTACTGCCAGAATGGGTTTAGATCCATCTAAGTCCGTTGTAAATGAAAAGGGTCAGGCACACGACGTGAAAAACCTTTTTATTGTAGATGGTAGTGTTTTTGTAACTGGTGCTGCCGTTAATCCTACGTCAACTATTCAAGCTGTAGCATTGTATATAGCGGATCAAATAAAAAAGGAAGTCACACATTTATAAAAATGAATGTGTGAAGGTTTAGATGCATATGAACATAGATAGAGGTGGACTTAGGTTTTTTAGTGAAGCTCAGTCTGCTCTTATGGAGTCAGTTTTAAATCGGATAATACCATCTGATGACAAATATCCCGGAGCAGGAGATTTAGGTTTAGTTGCCTACATAGATAAGGTTATGTTCGATCCCATATACCTTGCACGGCATGATAAAAGCCTCAGACGTATCTTTATTGAGGGTATGAATCAAATAGAGATTTGTGCTGCTAACAAATTTCAAGGTGAATTTGTATCTCTGGTTTCAGATCAGCAAATAGCAGTGCTGAAAACTATTGAAGAAGAATTGCCAGAGTTTTTTAACGCTCTGATTACATACGCCTATGATGGTTATTATACTGATTATAGAATATTGAAAATTTGTGGTGCACCTACCAGACCACCTCAACCCTTGGGCCATAAGTTGTCTGACTCAGATCTTTCTTCTACAGAATTGGTTAAATCTCGAGGTGCCATATATAAGGAAGTAGAATAAATTTTCCTATATGATATTAACCATCTCGGGTCAACCTGAATCTATATTTCTTTATTGGAGGCACAATTCATATGTACGGTAGTATATTTAATTTAAAGGTTAAACCAGGTCATGAGGCAGATTTATTGAAGACTCTGAATGAAACTACTTCAGATGTTCCAGAAGGCGGCTTTGCTTTTTTCGTGATGCAACCCGATCAAGGTGGAGACTGGACAGCAGTGGCTGTTTTCAAGGATAAAGAATCCTATGTTGCCAATGCTAACAGATCTGAGCAGCACGAAATGTTCCTCAGTATGATGGAGCACTTAGAGGCAGAACCCAGCTGGAACGATGGCACCTATGTTATAGGCCAGGTGTTATAGCATTTATCTACAATTACCACTCCAGTGCAGGATCGTACACCAGTACCGAATCAATTGCTGTTCTTACGCTGAGACCACCATATTTATCGAGATTTATATCATGTCCGCCTATAATTAATGTTCTCCCGTCGCTTAGCAATACCGGGGCATGAACTCCACCTCTGGGGTCTGAAAAGCCTCCAATAGGAGTCCAACTGTCTGATGATGTGTTATATATTGACAGTTTTTCATTTCCTACAAATAGAACGTTTCCGTCGTTCAATACCGTTGCGGTATGCCTCCAACTCCTGGTTGTCATAGGCTCTACAAGTGACCACGTTGCATTGTCTGGATCGTATATTTCCATTGTGGCTGTAGTTTCCGGTGTGAGTCTTCTACCTTTCGTACCTCCTCCGGAGACGAGCACTTTTCCGTCATTTAATAGAACCGCAGTGAATCTTTCTGCGTGTTCGTCCATCAATTGTCCTAATCCTGTCCAAGAGTCGTTGTCAGGATCATATAGTTCCGCAGTAGTTATACCTCGTACATATTGCTCTTCGTTATCAGAGCCAATAACCAATACTTTTCCGTTGTTAAGTAATACAGCCTTATGTTTTTCTCTTGGCATAGTCATATCTGATACTAACCGCCAGGAACCGTCTTTAGGATTGTATATTTCTGCTTTGTCAATAATTTTCTTATTTCCTTCAACTTCGGCTAATCCGCCAGTAACTAGTACCTCTCCATTGGCCATTAAAGTAGCAGCATGTCCTAGCCTTCGGGCGTAACTCATTTTGCTTGTTTCTGTCCAGGTGTCATTGGCGGTATTATAGATTTCTGGAGGGAGATCCTTAACGCCATTTGGTGATCCTCCTACAGCAAGGAGAGTACCGTCGTTTAATACAGTTTGTGTATGCCCGTATCTTGGATGATTCAGAGGGCTAGCCGAAGTCCATGAATTTGTAGTTAGGTCCAGTATTTCTGAACTTCCTATTGCTGGGGATCTTTGTCCAGCACCCCAGTCCCCTATTCCTCCAGACACTAATATTTTTCCATTGCTCAATATTGACGCAGCATGATCGCCTCTGGCTGTCGTCATTTTCCCTACGCCTGCATCGCCACAACTAACAAGAGTTAAAGTGGAAAAAAGCCCTAGTAAAATAGACCTCAAAACTAATGATCTGAAGCTAGCCATAATGTCCCCCTGAATAAATATTTTGGTGGCAACGGCGGGATTCGAACCTGCGACCTAGGCCTTATGAAGACCCCGCTCTGCCGCTGAGCTACGTTGCCATGGAACCTTTTAATGTTTCAGAGTTTGATATAGCAATTCTATCAGCAGATCAGGTAAAACAGAAGCCATGGTTTAAGTCAACTCCTGAGTGTGGCACCGATCTGGTGGTTTAGAGTGCTAAGTATGTCATTCAAAGCTTTATTGATTTCCTCACCCGTCAAAGTACCTTTTTCAGATTGAAAAAGGATTCTGTAAGCAAGAGATCGGGTGCCGTCATCTAATTCGTCCCCTTCGTATAGGTCAAATAGAGTAGCAGTGTGGACTAGTTTATGTCGCTCTATTAACCTTTTTACTGTGGAAGATGGCGTGGCGTTGTCCAATATCAAAGCAAGATCTTTGTAAGAGCCTGGATATCTGGATATCGGTTCATATTTATGCATTGATTTGTTGGACAGTTTACATAGCTTATCAAGGTCAAGTTCAAAGATCGAAACTGGTTTCATATCTATATCGAACGTACTTAATATGTCGTCATTTAAAGACCCAACCACGCCTATATATTGGCCTTGGTAGTGTATATCTGCTGCGTTACCGGCAGCAAACAATGGATTGTTGGATGGTTCAAATATTGGATCGACGCGCAGCTCACCAAACAGACCTTCTAGAATGCCTTTGGCATCAAAAATATCCATATTAGTTGAATCGTTAAGCCAATCATCTGACCAACGTTGTCCAGTTAATGCTCCCACCAGAATTTCACGTTCTGTAGGTAGTTGATCTTTTCTTTGTAAGTAAGTGCGGCCAATTTCAAAGATTTTCATACCTTTTCTTATCTGGTTGAGATTGTATGAAAGTGTATTTAGGATACTACTGAGCATGTTTGTTCTCAGATATTCTTGGTGTTCACTCATGGGGTTTGCTATGCGGATGGGGTTTAAAGATTCCGTAGACGGGGTGGACTTTTCTAGATCTTTTAAGCTAACTAGGGAATAAGAAATGACTTCTTGCATGCCACTTGAAACCATTAGGTCTCTAATTTTTTCTCGCATGTTGCGATTGTATTCAGGTGTTTGACTGGGTATAGGCGTTGATATGGAAGATATAGGTAAATTATCGTATCCAACTATGCGTGCAATTTCCTCAATTAGATCATCGGTCTGGTCTATGTCACTTCTCCAATATGGAGATTTAACCAGCAATTCACGGTTAGAAGATTTGTTAATGGAGAATCCTAGTGACTCTAGGATGGAACGCACTTCTACTATTTTTATGTCAAATCCTAAAACTTGTTTAATTCTGGATAATGTCAGGCTAATGGGAGCATCCTCTTTGTTTACAGGATATTCATCGATTATGGTGCTACAGACCCTTCCTCCAGCTATTTTTTGGATAAGGTAAGTTGCTCTTTTGAGTGCTACCAATGCTAATTCAGGTTGCAGTCCTTTTTCGAATCGAGAGGATGACTCACTTCGTATTCTCAATGACTGAGCGGTTTTCCTAGTGTTTACGGCATTGAAAGTGGCTGCTTCTAGAAGCACTGAAGTCGTCTCGTTGGTCATTTCTGTGTTTAATCCGCCCATAATGCCTGCCAGCGCAACTGCTCTATCTGAATCTGCAATAACTAACATGGGTGGGCTAAGTTTTCTTTCCGTTCCATCAAGAGTGGTAAAGGTTTCCTGTTCGGCGGCTTGTCTTACAATTATCCTACCGCTATTAATAGTTCTAAAATCAAATGCATGTAGAGGCTGACCATATTCCAGCATGACATAGTTGGTTATATCTACCACGTTATTTATTGGTCTTTGACCCGCCTTAATTAATCTTTCGGTGATCCATGTTGGAGATGGGCCTACAACGACGTCTCGTATAAGGCTGGCTGTATATCTACTGCATAATGATGGATCCTCTATATTTACTTCTAAATGAGCCTCTATTGGATCATTTTCAGTTGGGTAGTTGGTATCTGGATCTTTGATTTTCTTGCCGGTTATAGCCGCAATTTCTCTTGCTACTCCGATTACTGACATACAATCTGGTCTATTTGGGGTTAGCTCCAAATCAAATATCGTATCCCCCAGATAATTTTCTAAAGGAACTCCTATTGGCGCATCATCTGGTAAAACTAAGATACCAGAGGAATCATTGCCTAATCCCAGCTCTTCTTCAGAGCAAACCATGCCGCTGGACTCCACTCCTCGTATCTTGGCAGTTTTGAGAGGTTCCTGACCACCGCTATGAGGGTTATTCAAAATGGCTCCGACTTTCGCGAATGCGATTTTTTGACCTTCTGCTACATTAGGTGCTCCACATACTACAGTTAATATGTCGCCTCCAATATCCACAGATACTAGGCGTAATCTATCAGCGTTTGGATGGATGTTTATTTCTTTTACTTCACCCACGAAAACCTCGCCCCATCCTCCCATGTGCTCGATGGCGCCTACTTCTGTACCTGCCATTGTGAGTTCGTGAGCTATAGATTTTGTATCAACGTCTATATCAACGTATTGCTTAAGCCAAGATAGAGGTGTTCTCATGTATGGATCCTTTTAGCATGATTGAAATATAATACTAGAACTGATTCAAGAATCTGACGTCGTTAGAATAAAATAACCTTATGTCGTCTATTCCATATTTTAGCATCGCTATTCTTTCCGGTCCCATGCCGAATGCAAAACCTGTGTATATGGATGGGTCATATCCCAATCCTTTAAGGACTTTTGGATTTACCATACCGGCTCCCAGTATTTCTATCCATCCAGTGCCCTTACAAACTCTACATCCTTCACCGTTGCTACAAGAAAAACAGTCAATGGCCATTTCAGCCCCTGGTTCAACGAAAGGGAAGTAGTCCACTCTGAACCTTACCTTCCTATCGGTTCCAAATAACAGTCTGGCAAATTCATACAAAGTTCCTTTGAGGTCTGCAAATGTGATGCCCTGATCTACGACTAACCCTTCAACTTGGTAGAATTGTGACTCGTGTGTAGCATCTGTGGCTTCGTATCTGTAGCATTTGCCGGGCACCAAAACTCTCAGAGGAGGCTGACTGTTCTCCATTATTCTCACTTGCATTGGCGATGTGTGGGTTCTCATTAGCATTGATTTTTCTCTATTTTCATTTTCGTAGTCTATCCACAGTGTGTCCCACATATCCCTTGCCGGGTGATCTTTTGGTATATTCAGTTTCTCAAAATTGTAATGATCCCATTCAACTTCGGGTCCTTCTACAACTTGGAATCCCATGCCGACAAATGCATCACATATTTCACGTAATATTTGAGTGGTAGGGTGCAGTTTGCCAATCGATATTTGTCTTCCAGGCATCGTAACGTCCACCCCGGGATTTTCATTGGCATTGGCAGACTTGGCAAGTGATTGTTCGGCGTTGGCAAAGCTTTCTTCTAAGTTCGTTTTTACTTTATTGCCTATAGACCCCAGTAGTCTCCTGTCTTCGGGAGACAATGATGGTAATTGTCTTAATATAGATGTCAATGCTCCTTTACGGCCAATATATGATATCCGCCACTCTTCCAAGGACTCTTTTGACTGAGCCTCATCCAAAGTTTTGAGAGCCTTTTGTTCCAAGGCCCTAATTTCTTCAATTAAATTATTTTCTGCCATTGAGAAACTCCATCTTCTAGAGACTATTATTATAGTTATCTGTTTTGTGTGGTCAAGTTGGATATCAACTACTTTTAGTTGACTTATCGTACTTAGTAAAAAAAATACAAAAGACGAATGTATTTTATAGAAACACACTCAGCTCTGTGCTATTATTCAAAGACCTGTTTATTACAGGACATTAACAATGTTATGGAGAGAAGAAGCCGGTGAGAGGCCGGCGCTGTCCCGCAACTGTATACCTACTGTGACTACATAGGCAAGCCAGATCGTCTCTCTAGTGTCTGTTGTTTTAGAACCTTCGAGGAAAGGTGTCGGCATATTTTCGTGCGATTAACCTGCCCTTAAGACGGGTGGGTTTTTTTTTGACAACTGAAGTTGTCATTAGATTAAGGGGGTTTAGGTATGTCTAATTTAACAAGATCTTATACTGTGATATCCAAACAGTTTAATCTGCCGAGTTTAGATCTAATAGGAGTAAAAAAAGCCGATATAATTACCGCAAGTGTTTTCATAATCGCGATTTTAGGAACCAATTATGCTATGGCTGGATTTCCCAACGTTAAGCTATTTGATTTATTGGTATTCTCGGCTGGATATGTGTTGGGTTTTAGAAAGGGAGTTCTTGTCGGGGTAAGTGCTTGGTTGTTATATGGAACTTTCAATCCCTGGGGCCCAGCTGACTCTTTATTGTTGACTATTCTGATGACGAGCGAGGCGATATATGCCTTTATGGGTTTTGGTTTTAGAAAATTGATGGAGCCAAACAGCTTGCGAATCTTTAACACGAGACAGTCATTAATTTTGATTGGTCTGGCCGCATTGAGTACATTCTTATACGACTTATTTACCAATGCGTATACGGGTGTAGTCTGGGCTAATATTTCAGGTGGTTCATACGTCGACTGGATAAATGTAGCGTTATTCAACCCGGGAGCTTTGTTATTTTCATTTGTGCATATTTCTAGCAACATAATCATTTTCTTGACTCTCGGACCACTGGTTATGAGAGGCTTTATGGCTTTGAATAAGATTGCGAAGGACTGGGAGCAATAGTTGTTTCGATTGATGGTTATTCCCAGTCAAGTCATACCGTTTTTATTAATGATTGCGTTTCTTCCTGGATGTATTGCAGTTGGCGATAACAGGAATGACGATAGTATGGGCACTATAAATGTTAGTGTTCTTATACACGGAAGCAGTGATGATTTTAGATGGTTCCGGAATGTTGAAACAACTGAAGGGTCCAATGCTTACGAATTAACGAAAACTGTTGTCCAGGGTGATCTAGAATCCACATACTATGCATCTATGTTTTCACATCTTGTGGAATCTATATTCGGAAAGAGAAACGAAGATCCAAATTATTGGATAATATTTTTATGGGATGATAATCAGAAGCAATGGGCTCCTTTGCCGCTGGGTGCGGATCTTTTTTCCCTTAAAAATGGTCATGTCATAGGTTGGGTTTACACGGAATATGGTCAGGAGGTATTGGGCTTGCCGTCACCTTAGGTAAGTAGGTATGCGAACATTGAATGGCATGATTAAGGAGTATTAATAATTGAAAAGAACTTCATTATTTGATAACCACATTTCATCAGGAGCTCTTATGGTTCCGTTTGGCGGATGGGACATGCCTATTCAATACTCTAGTATATTAAATGAAGCGAAGGCAGTCAGGTCAGGAGTGGGAGTTTTTGATGTTTCTCACATGGGTTTGGTGGAACTAAATGGCGTGGGCTCATTAGAATTTTTGAATAAAATAGTAACGGCTGATGTTTCATCTATGAAGGATGGCAGAGCTAAATACACTTTAATTTGTAACGAGCAAGGCGGCATTATAGATGATACGATACTCTATAGATTAAGCTCGCAGGATTTCTTACTTGTTCCAAATGCCTCAAACACCGACGAAATAATGAGTTGGTTAGAGGAATGGAAAAACAAGATGGAGATATCTGTAAACATTAATTTGGTGACGGGGAAAAAATCCTTAGTTGCCATACAAGGGCCATCTTCTGAAAAGATACTCGGAAATTTGTTAGCATCGAACCCTTCTGAATTAAGGCCATTCCGCTGTGAACAATCGTATATCAAAACTCTTCCGGTTATTGTTTGTAGGACTGGATATACGGGTGAGGATGGGTTTGAATTGGTTGTTCCAAGCGAAGGAGTGGTTTTTATATGGAAGGAATTAGTGGCATTGGGTGCAACTCCTTGTGGTTTGGGGGCGAGAGACGTTTTAAGATTAGAGGCGGGTTTGTTACTTCATGGTTCAGATATGGATTCTAATATTAATCCATTGGAGGCTGGACTTGAAAGATTTGTGTCTTGGAATAAAGAATATTTCGTAGGCCAAGGGGCCCTTGAATTTATTAAGCAAAAAGGTTCCCCAAAAAAGATAGTGGGGTTTAAATTACTGCAACGCGGAGTCCCTAGAAATGGTTATGAAATTTTGGATCATGAATGTAACCAAATCGGTGTTGTTACAAGTGGAACCTATTCTCAAAATCTTAATATGGGTATAGGATTAGGATATGTTCCACAGGCTTTTTCCAGTCTTGGAACCAGCATTAATGTAGATATAAGAGGCAGGAATACTCCAGCGGAAATCGTGGACATTCCATTTTACAAAAAACAGGGGTAATAGCATGTATCCAAACGACAGAAAATATTCAAAAGAACATGAGTGGGCTAAACAGGATATTGATGAAAGCTTGCTAGTTGGCATCACTGATTATGCTCAAGAACATTTGGGAGATATCGTTTACCTTGATCTTCCGAATGTTGGATCCATGTTAAGCAAAATGCAGAAACTAGGCGAAATAGAATCGGTAAAATCAGTCTCAGACATATTTTCCCCAGTTTCTGGGGAAGTTATCGAGATAAATAATATTGCACTAGACAGTCCGGAACTAGTGAATTCAGACCCCCACAATAACGGTTGGTTGGTGCGTATTATTGTGTCTAATGCCTCTGAATTCGATGAATTATTGACTGCTGATGAGTACCAATCATTTTTGGATTCCTTAGGCTCTTAGTTAATGACATCAGAAACCAGACATTCTCCATATGTGCCTAATACTGACACCGATCGGGATCAGATTATTAAATATTTAGGAGTTAGTTCCACAGACGAACTGTTCAGCGACATACCGAAACAACATTATCTCCCTAATTTAAACCTTAACGAACCTCTTTCAGAATTGGAAATCACTAGAGAGCTTCAACGATTATCAATGCTGAATGACACTCCGGATACAATGCCATGTTTTCTGGGGGGTGGCGCTTACAGGCACTTTATACCTTCTATTGTTAAACATTTAATCAGTAGGGGGGAATTTGCTACGGCTTACACCCCATATCAGCCGGAAGTTAGTCAAGGTACTTTACAAACTATATACGAATTTCAATCTCTGATATGTCAGCTTTTTGAGATGGATATAGCCAATTCTGGCATGTATGATGGAGCGACCGCGATCGCCGAAGCAGCTTTGATGGCCTGTAGAATAACCAAGAAGGATCGTATCGCAGTATTAAATACACTTTCACCTACTTACATTTCTGTCATAAGAACTTATGTGGAACCACAGGGATTGAAAATGTATTCAGTAGATCCATCTGACATAAAATTAGATGAAGGGACAGCTTGCATTTTAGTGCAGCATCCAAACTTTTATGGTTATTTGGAAGATTTGAAAAATATTGCCAATATCGCTCATGAGAATGGTGCTTTGTTGGTTACATCCACAGATCCAATTTTCTTGGGTATGTTTAATGCTCCTGGAAAATACGGTGCGGATATTGTGGTTGCTGAGGGCCAACCGTTAGGGGTACCTCTGAGTTATGGAGGGCCGTATGTAGGTTTGTTTACGTGTAAATCTGAGTTTGTCAGGCAAATGCCAGGCAGAATAGTTGGTAAGACAACCGACACTAAGCAAAGAGAAGGATATGTTCTTACATTGCAAACAAGAGAACAACACATAAGAAGAGAACGAGCCACATCGAATATTTGTACCAGCGAAGCTCTTATAGGTACTGCTGTAGTAGCATATGTTGGTTCTATGGGAAGAGTGGGCATTAAACACGTTGCAGAAATGGCTTATCACAAGTCTCATTATGCGGCATCTATGATATCTAAGATTCCAGGTTATAGCTTGCCGTTTGGGGGCACATTCTTTAAAGAATTCGTTGTTAGATGCCCACTTAGTCCGGAAAAACTCAACGGTTACTTGTTAGAGAATGGACTTATAGGTGGGGTTGATGTTAGCGACATGGTAGACGATGGGCTACTGATAGCTGTTACAGAAATGAACACAAAAGAAGAAATAGATCGGCTAGTTTACCTCATGGATGAATCTCGCTCGGGGAAATAATTTATTATGAACATAGGATATAACGAACGTAGATCACTGGAGCAAAGAAGCCTCAAGGGTAAAATTGGAACCACATTACCAAGGCTGGACGTACCTGTACAAGATATGCCTGATGCAGAAGACATTAGATCTGATCTGTTTCTTCCCGAGGTTAGCGAGGGAGAAGTAGTGAGATACATGACGTCCCTAAGTCAGATGAACTTTTCTATAGACACTAACTATTATCCATTGGGCAGTTGTACTATGAAGTACAACCCGAAAGTTAATGAAGAAATGGCTAACCTTCCCGGATTTGCCAATATTCATCCTAGACAGCCAAAGAGCACAGTGCAAGGAGCATTGGCACTGGCATATAATCTACAGGGAATCCTTGCGGAGATCGTTGGTATGTCTGGGTGCAGTTTGTCTACAATGGCAGGTGCTCAAGGAGAGTTGGCAGGAATGTTAATGATTAGGGCATATCATGTTTCTAGAGAAGATTATAAAAGAAAATTCGTGTTAATACCTGACAGTGCTCATGGCACCAATCCAGCGTCCGCCGCAATGTGTGGATATGAAGTCGTGACTATACCCTCAGATACTGCTGGCAATATGGATATAGATGCATTGAGAACAGCTTGTAACGAGGAAACTGTAGGATTAATGTTAACGCTCCCGAATACGTTGGGATTGTTCGATAATAATATATTAGAGATTTGTAAGTTAGTACATGATTGTGGAGGATTGGTTTACGGGGATGGTGCCAATATGAATGCTATGCTGGGACGGACTAAGTTGGGTGATTTGGGGTTCGACGTGATGCATTTTAATCTCCACAAGACTTTTAGTACACCTCATGGCGGTGGTGGGCCTGGATCTGGGCCGGTATGTGCCAGAGATATTTTAGTTCCATTCTTGCCGTCACCAGTGATACTTAGGAGTACTGATGGAGAGTCAGGTCATTATGAGCTTCATGAACCAGATACCAGCATTGGAAAAACATCCGCGTTCCACGGCAATTTTGGTATGTTGGTTAGGGCATACACTTACATAAATCTTCTTGGGGCAAATGGATTGTTAGAGGTTAGTGAGAATGCTGTCTTGAACGCTAATTATATACTGGCTAGATTAAAGAATTATTACAATTTACCTTATGATAGGATTTGTATGCACGAAGTTGTATTTTCGGCGAAAAATCAAAAACAACAAGGTGTGAGTGCTTTGGACATTGCAAAAAGATTGATTGACTACGGGATTCATCCGCCGACCATGTATTTCCCATTGATAGTAGAAGAGGCTCTTATGATTGAACCAACAGAGACTGAAAGCAAAGAAACAATAGACAATTTTATACACGTTATGCAAACTATAGCTGAAGAAGTTTTAGATGACCCGTCACTGTTAAAAAACGCTCCATATGGAACGCCAAATACAAGATTAGATGAAGCCAAAGCTGCGCGTAATCCGGATCTGAGATGGTATCTCTCTTCTTAAATCCAATCCAGCATTAACATTAGCTTCGTTGACAAGGGTACAAGGCTATGCTAAATTGCCTCGTACTTTGTATATGCTTTCTGTATTCACTATAACCGGTTAGCAGTGCTCCCTGCACATCTGGGGTCTCTATGGTTTTAGTGGCAAATGTTAATAATTCTGGTATTACTCGGATGTTATTATGATAAACGATTCTGATAGAACTGAGAAATTCAATAATCTGCTGACAAATGTGTCTGATACGTTAAAGAGCAGGTCATTATTTATAGTCAGTAACAGGGGCCCTATAGAGCATCATATAACAGATGACGATAGGATTGTGCAAAGGAGAGGCAGCGGCGGAGTGGTTACTGCGCTCAATCCGCTTTTTGGTTCGGACTTTACATGGGTTTCTAATGCAATGGGTGAAGGGGATAGACGTGTCGCTAGGAACTCTGATTGGGAACCTATAAGATCAACCATGCCAGGGCACGAGTTCTCTATAAAATATGTACTAACGTCAAGACGGGTATATCACAAGTTCTATAATATTTTTTGCAATCCACTGTTATGGTTTCTACATCACAACATGTGGAGTTCTCCATATACTCCTAATATTGATAATTCAGTATACGATGCTTGGGAAACTGGATATGTACCGGTTAACAGGGCGTTTGCAGATTCCATTATTGAAGAATGCGCTAAAAACAATAAACCTCCTAGTATCGTGATACATGACTATCATTTATATATGGTTCCAGGGATGTTGCGGCAAGCTATGCCAGAGTCAATCATTCAACAATTTATTCATATTCCTTGGCCGGATTCTAGTTACTGGCAAATGCTACCTTCAGATATAAGGACGAATATATGTGAAAGTCTGATAATGACGGACACTGTTGCTTTCCAAAATTTCAGAGATGTAAGGAATTTTCTCCAAAGTTGTGAAATGTTCGTTCTGGGTAGTCAAGTTAATTACGAGAATTGCACTGTAACTTTAAACGGCCATACAACCGAGGTGAAGCATCGCCCGATGGGTATATCAGTTGAGGAAGTTAGAAATATAGCGGAATCAAACAGGGCTCATGAATACGAAGATAAATTGAAAAGTGTATTGACAGAAAATACAATTGTCAGAGTAGATAGAGTAGAACCGAGCAAGAATATTATAAGAGGATTCCGTGCCTACAGATTGTTGTTGGAGAGAAACCCAGATATATTGGGAAAGGTAACATTCCTTGCTTTTATGGTGCCATCCAGGACTCATATAAGACAGTATCAAAGATATTTTCAGGAAGTAGAAGAGTTAGTCACTGAAATTAATGATTCATTCGGGAATGGTCAATGGAAACCAATTTTACCATTTTATGATAACAATTATACTCAAGCCATGGCTGCTATGAAATTTTATGATGTTTTGCTGGTGAATCCAATCATGGATGGTATGAATCTCGTCTCCAAGGAAGGGCCAATTGTAAATGGTCGATCAGGTGTGCTTGTCCTTTCAGAAACTGCCGGGTCGTATGATCAGTTGAGAAACGGCGTATTGTCTGTGTCGCCTGCTGATATAGAAGGAACTTATAGGGCTTTACAGCAGGCATTGGAAATGCCAATTGGAAACCGTAAAGAGTTGGAAGAGATTCTTATAGACAAAATATCTGATCAAGATGTAATCGATTGGGCGCGTAAACTATTTTCTGACTTGAATGTGTATTTAGATTAAACTCTATCAGACGTTACATTTGGGTTACGGGCGAAGAAAAGAAATATAGTTCCTAGTATTAATGCTACTATGAAACTCATAAATGCTACTTGGTAACTGTTAGTTGAGTCGTAAACCCAACCTGCGTATATAGGTCCTATCATTGTGGAAGGTATATGACACAGTTGAATCCAACCTCTTATTGCGGCGTAATTAGCCCTACCAAAATAATCTCCAATTATCGCCATGAAAACTGGTATTGCACCACCATAGGATATTCCATAAATTATTACAAAAAACCACAACAGTGCCATGCTATCAACCGCCGAGAGTACATATATTCCCAAAGCCTGCAGTAATGTGCAGAATATTAGTACGTATCGTTTATCTACATAATCACCTAATAGGCCGAACCCCAATCTTCCTACTAGGCTGACGGTTACCATTGCCCCTAGAGCTGCGCTAGCGTGTAGAAGGGGTATGGATCGTACATTTGTAAGGTAGTTAACTTGATGTATTACAACCGACGTCATTGCGACCGCTCTGGCGCTTGTTCCCAAAACTAACATCCAAAAAGTGATAGATAGTATAGCTTGTTTTACAGTGAAGTCCCTGTTTTCCAGTTGAATGTTATTTTTGCTTACTGGCACGGCTGTTTTTAGTGGATCTTTGGTTTGTTCAGTTAATCCATCAGGTAGATAACCATATTGTTCAGGTTTATGTCTGAGAAGTAATGATATTGGTATGACTATTACGAATATTCCTACTCCCGATAAGAATGCTGCAGTCCTCCAACCGTAATCATTAACTATTATCCCAAGGAGAAACACGGTCAAACCGCTGCCACCTGCCCCAAGTGAATATATAGCAAAGGCTCTTGATCTTTTCTGTATAAACCATGCGTTGACTGCAGCCATACTGGCATGGCCGAATCCTGTGTTGTACCC
>CAZNWQ010000016.1:0-5319 GCA_964576965.1 uncultured Dehalococcoidia bacterium | reverse complement strand
AATACTACAAACGCACTTAAATGAACAGGACCAATTTCCACTGATGAAACTAGACTCATTAAGAAGAAACCTGATCCGGCTATGATAGCTCCTATAATAGCCATTTTTCTTGGTCCATATTTGTCTACAAGTACCCCAATAATAGGCCCCTCCAAACCCCCTTCTAGTCTGGATAGGGATATCACTGCTGCCCCCGCTGCTGCACTCCAACCGAATTCATCTAGTAGAACCTTAAAGAATATGGGGAATCCGTAGAACCAAACTCCAGCTCCATAAACATTTATGGCAGCTGCTGCAAATACTACATACCAACCAAAAAATATATTGTTACGAGCACGAATGAAATTCATTTATGTGTCACTTATACTAAAAATGTGTACAGACATGCAGTACGATAGAAAGTTTACTCTATATCGTCGTCATCGTTGTCATCGTCATCATACTCTTGGTGGTCATGCGTGCTCATTGTGGGGATGATAGCCCTGGTTTGATTACTTTTGGTTTTGGATGGGGGCAGTTTCTCTATATCATCTTTCATGGATTGTAACTCTTTTGGTTTAATGTTTTGTATATCCAGAAGTATTCCTTGTATGCCCAAGTCTCTAATTACTTTTACGTCGTTTTTCTGTAATGGATTAAAGCGTAATAGTATAACTGGCTTAGATATAAGATCTCTTATAGATCTTATATGCATAGCATCAATTATACTGAGGCTGGTTGTTTCTTCTAGACCGGACAAAATAATTGCATCTACTGGTATGTCATTTATCGAATGGGCAAGTTCTTCTGGTGTGTCTAGAGGTACCACAATAAGCTTTCCAAGATTTTCTGATGCTAATATCTCGGCAGGCTCAGAAAAATCCGAGATCGTGAAGAAGTCGCAACCTTCTATTGCCATGGACTCAAGCGAATCAGTTGATGTGTGATTTGTCCAGATGCCCCATATCTGTTCTTTCAGGGTAGCACTTGTTGTTTTTAGCATAGTTTTGGTGGTTTTTTGCGTTCTTACGACTATAAAGTCGAAATCATTAGCCTGCTTTTTATTCAGAGAATTTACGTCGGCCAAGGCAGCAAGAGCAATCTGAGGAAATTTATCCGTTGGTTTACTAGTTCCAAACCCAATAGGGGTTGGAGTGACGGATCCTATTTTCTCGAGATACTCGATTATTTTACTCATTAAACTTCTCCTGTTTCTTACCTAGAACCTAACAAACATAAGCCATCCCTTGGTTTACCCTCGGAATGGCTTATACTGTTTCTATATTTACTATAATTTATAAATTAGGATTATCTAACTAGTCTGAGGAAGGCAGCCTTCTAGCGTCTTGCAGTGCCATATCCTTTTCACAGCAAGTTGCACTTCCTTCTCCCGCTTTCGTGCATAAAACAACCGTACCACACGTTACACATTGATATCTTTTACCAAGCTCGTTAGCCATTTACAAATTCCTCCATAGTCTTTTACGTTGAGTAAAAGAGGATATTTCTAATATAAATTACTTCTTCTCTGCCGGTTCCCCACAGCATGATATGGTGCCGTCACCTGCTGTAGTTACTATAAATTCGGAGCTGCAATTCTTACAAAAGTATCTTTTACCTGATTCGTTAGCCAATAAAATCCTCCCAAAGCATGGCTTAGTTTGTGATTATTATAGCTATAGGCTTAGTAATGGTCAACCGTAACTGTTACAAATATGGCAATATGTACGTGCCTGCAAGGAGACACGGAGTAGCGTATTTGATATCATTTAATATTATGAGAGAAGTTAAACAGGTTAGACGCAACGAATACAATCGTTTACCTGAATGGTTTAAAGTTCCCATGTCTGGAGGCCCAAACTTTGTTGAATTAAAGAATTTATTAAAGTCTGGCGAACTCAACACTGTTTGCATAGAAGCCAAATGCCCCAACATAGGAGAGTGTTGGGAGGATCGCAGTGCTACCTTTATGATATTAGGGGAAATATGCACACGAGCTTGTAGATACTGTGCTGTTAGTACCGGTAGGCCGGGCATTATAGATTTAGATGAACCAAGACGGTTGGCTGAGAGTGTGGAAAGGTTGAACTTGGAGTATTGCGTCATAACATCGGTAGATCGTGATGACTTATTGGATGGAGGGGCCGGTATTTTTGCAGAATCTATAAAAAGAATAAGGTCGAAGCTGCCTTTTTGCGGAATAGAAGTTTTAATACCTGATTTTCAAGGCTCAGAAACCTCTTTACTAACTGTTCTAAATGCTATACCGAACGTTCTTAATCACAATATTGAAACCGTAGAAAGAATATTTCCTATGGTGAGACCTAGGGGCAATTATTCGCAGTCCCTTTCGTTGTTAAGGAAAGTTAAGGAACAGGATCCACACATCGTAACTAAGTCAGGAATGATGGTTGGATTAGGCGAAGAATTAGATGAGATTTTAGAGACAATATATAATCTGAGATCTGTAGGATGTGATCTCTTGACCATAGGTCAATATTTGCAACCTTCCCAGAAACATTTTCCAGTGTCGAGATTTTATACACCTGGAGAGTTTGACTATATCAAAGTGGAGGCTGTAAAACTTGGATTCACTAACGTGGCTTCAGGCCCTTTGGTGCGGAGTTCATATCGAGCTGGCAAACAATTACACTCTGTTCTCTCTAATGGATAGCCATGATGCATGAATCTCGACAGACTTTATGTTTATACAACTGTAATATAATAACGATGGATCCAGTAGTTCCACAGGCTTCTTGGTTAACGGTCAACGGGAAATTTATTAGTAAAATCGGTACAGGAATGCCACCGTTTGACCATTTGCCATACGGGACGCGTTATATAGATTGCTTAGGTGGAACTGCTTTGCCAGGATTCAACGATTCTCACACGCACATACTTTCTAGCGTAGCTCGTGAAACAGCTGTGGATTGCAGTCCATTTTCAGTGACCTCTATAGAGGATATAAAAACTAAATTAATGGATTTTTCCAAGCTTGTACCCAAAGGGAACTGGATTAAGGCAGCAGGATATGATGAATTCCATCTTGAGGATTCGAGGCACCCCACACGCTGGGATTTGGATGATGCCATACCTGATTATCCGGTAAAATTAATTCATAGATCTGGCCATGCGATGGTGTTGAACAGTTTAGCTATGAATATAGCAGGAATAACAGATATTACTGTTGATCCTCCAGGTTCCTTTATAGAGAGGCAGCATTTGACAGGAACTCCAACTGGATTACTTTTCGATATGAATGAGTATATTAATAAAGTGATTCCTGAGTTATCTGAAGAAGATATATCCATAGGGCTAGAGCGTTACAACAAACTATGTTTGTCGTATGGACTTACTTCTTTAAACGATGCCAGTGTCAATAACGATTTAAGGAAAATGGATTTACTGAAGGGATTCAAGGAAAATGGTACTCTAGTTCCTTCAATAAATTTTATGGTAGGAATTGATCATCTGGAAGATTTTCTAAGAAAAGGTATTAAGTTTGGTGACGGATTGGACAGTTTTAGAATTAGTTCTGCCAAAATTGTATTAAGTTTGACTACTGGGGTTTTGAACCCCGGTAAAAAAGAGTTGAGGGATTTGATAGGATACGCCAATAGGAATGGATTTCAAGTTGCCATACATGCTGTAGAAAATGAGTCTATTATGGCGGCCATATCTGCATTGGAAGACTCCGGCAATAATGGAGTTATTAACGGATTTAGGAACAGAATAGAACATTGTTCGGAGTGTACACCTGATCTTATTGATAGAATTATCAAGAATCACATTGTTGTTTCTACCCAACCCGGCTTCCTTTATTATAATGGTCAAAGATACTTATCTGAGGTAGATCAACGGTATAAAGAGTTTTTATACCCGATAGGTTCTCTTATCAAATCTGGTGTCACTTTAGCGTATGGATCAGATAGTCCAGTTATACCAATGAATCCGATGGTTGGCATATCGGCTGCTGTTAACCGATTATCTAAATCCGGCGATATATTGCAGCGTCGAGAGCGTGTGTCAGTATTAAATGCGATAAAATCTTATACAATTGACAGTGCGTATTTGTCTTGGCAAGAGAAGATTAGGGGATCTATATCAGAAGGGAAAATTGCAGATATAATTCTAGTGGATAGTAATCCGTTAGAAATTCATCCAGAAGAGATAATCAATGTACAAGTGTTGATGACGATAGCCGCAGGTGCAGTGGCATGGATTGACGGGAAGAGATTCAATAGTGGATAGCTCAAAGGTCATTAATATTGTCGATCCATAACATAGTCTGCCAGTTCAACCAAACAGCTTTTGTATTTTGAATTCGGTAGCGGTGATAGAGCTGATTTTGCTTGGCTACAATGGTCCTTTGCTATTTCATAAGATTTTGCCATTATATCGGAATTTTGTATTGCACTAATAGCTTCAACTAAATTGGTTTCTATATCTCTGTTCTTACAGAGTTTTTCTATGGGGTTATCGTTGGGATATTTTTCAATGAGCAGTAGGGAAGGTAGTGTTATTGTTCCTTGCCTGAGATCGTTTCCCACCGGTTTGCCAATTTGATCCTGGTTGCCTTCAAAGTCAAGGATATCATCTACTATTTGGAATGCCATACCTAAATGGTACCCATAATTTTTCAACGATTGAATTATATTTTCTGGTGCACCACTAAGTATTGCACCAGACTCCGAGGATGTAGAAAATAATGAAGCGGTTTTGTAATAGATTCTTTGGTTATACTCCGCTTTAGTTAGATGCCAGTTATATGAATTAGACATCTCAGATAATTCTCCGCTTGATAGGTCCATTATGGTTTCCGAAAAACGTTTTATAACTCTTACGTTATTTGTTTCGCATACCATAGTAGCCGATGCAGCAAACACGTAGTCGCCTAACAGGACAGCTATTTTATCCCCCCACTTGCTGCTAACGGTTTCTCTTCCTCTTCTGATGGAACTGTCGTCGACTGTATCATCGTGAATCAGTGTGGCTATGTGTAATAATTCGACCGCTCCGGCCATGGTTATAGGAAGATCGTGGTTATGGCTATGAAATTTAGAAGATAGAATTGTAATAGCTGGTCTTGTAAGTTTACCCGGTGTTTCCAGCACATGTTGTAATAAGTCAGTTAGTAACTGAGGATCTTCTATAGACCGTTTTTCGGAAGTCAGGACTAATTTTGCCTCTACTGCCTTTAGTTCTTCTTGAACAAGTTCTTGGATTGAAAATTTATTCAAATCACTCCTATAGATCCATTTTCATTGTGGCTTTATACCAAGTTTGCTGGATTCTTCTTCTGCCATTTCGTCTTCAAATTTAACAAATAGAGCCTCTGGG
>CAZNWQ010000015.1:0-21678 GCA_964576965.1 uncultured Dehalococcoidia bacterium | reverse complement strand
CATGATTCCTGACAGCTCCCCAAGAGAACCCCATCTCTTGAGCCCTTCTATATATATCTTCACTGGTCATATTATTTATAAATTTTCTAACCGTCTCACTGATATGATCTGCCTTTTCCTGAATGACTGCGGTATCTTTGTATTTCTCATCTAGTAAATCGTCCGCCATTCCGTGTTGGTCCATCCAATTAGCCAGTGTTTCCAGCTGCTTTGGCGGTAATCGCATAGCAATTAATTGTATGTTAACGTACTTACCATCCTTGCACAGGGTCTGTGTTGGAGCACTCGGAGCAACACCTGCATGCCTGCCGGTCTGTCTAATCATTGTCTTGCCCATATATATCCACGAAGACATAGCTCCTTCAGTAGTAAGAGCACAACTTTCGTGTATTGAGACGTCCACATATTGACCCACTCCCGCGTTAGCCCGATAAATAAGTGCTGAAACGATAGCCATAGATGCATAATGACTACCCATGTGCCATGCCTGCCCCCCACCTGGAGCAATAGGCGGTGCTCCGTCGATATCATCATACCCACAAGAACCCATCTGTCCCCCTGCCGCTAGATGCAAAAGATCACTCGTCTTGAAATCTCGCCACGGACCGTTCTGACCGAACGGAGTTATAGAACAAAAAATAAGAGATCTATTATCCTTCTTCAAAGAATCATAACCCAATCCCAAAGAGTCCAGGTATCCGGGTTTAAAGGTTTCAATAATAACGTCAGCCGTTTTGGATAATTCTTTAAAAATCCGTCTGCCATCTTCGGTATTTAGATTCAGAGTCACACCTCTTTTAGAGGTATTATAGTGCCAGAAATATAGACTTCTTTCTTTATGGTATTCATCTTCGTAAAATGGTCCAATAGTCCTTGTCTGTTCTCCTCCTGGTGGCTCTATTTTTATCACATCAGCTCCCAAGTCACCCAATATCTTACCGCACCAATGACCTTTCTCATCAGCTAACTCCAATATACGCACACCCGAAAAAGGACCATCATTAATTTGATTTACAGTCATGACAGAAACTCCTCCTGATACGGAAATTTATCCAATTCTTGAGGCCAAAACGTTCCATCGTCGTAACCTGACACCAATTCTTCGTGTGTCATACCTAATATGTCTTCTATAACCTGTACATTATCCTGACCTATAAGAGGCCCATGACGATAATTTACAGCAGGACTTTCATTCAATTTAAAAGGAGCATTTTGCAGTCTCCAAGTACCCAAAACAGGATGTTCAACCTCCTGATACATACCTCTCTCTTTCAATTGAGGATCATTCTCTGCTCTATCTTCATTGCTTTGCACTGGCATACATCTAACTCCAGATTCCTGGCATTTCTGCATCAAATCATACTTTTCTAAGGTTTTAGTCCAATTCTCTATTCCAATATCCAATTCCTCTTGGTTGTTCAGGCGCCCCAAAACGGTATCGAATTTTTTATCCAGTGCCCATGTTGGACTACCCATTAATTCAATCAAAACTCGCCATTCTTCATCGGAGAAACAAGCAATAACACACCAATCGTTATAACCTTCCGGTTTCGTCCTATATGTATTGTGAGGTGCAATCGTCCTATCTCTATAATTATTCAGCATTGGGGAACCCGGCCAATGACTCCGATTACCTGAAGGATAACCTTCACGCTCTGAGCTCCTACCATTTATAGTTATATCCAATAATGCTGCTCCGTTTAGAGTGGCTCCCATGATCATTTGTCCCATATCTACATGTTGACCTTCACCTGTCATTTTTCTATGGTATATGGCTGATAAGACATTGAACGCTATATACATACCCCCAGTATCGTCTAAATATGACCATCCCCATCCGGCTGGTTGTTCTCCAGGAAGTCCAGAGGCGAATGTCATACCAGATAAAGCTTGAGCAGATGGGCCAAACGTAGTGTAATGTTTATCTCTACCCGTATGCCCAAATCCTGACATTGATACATAAACTATATCGGGCTTCAATTTTTTTAGCTCTTCATAACCCAAGCCCCAGTTTTCCAAAACCTTGGCACTGTAATTTTCTACAACTACATCTGACACTGAAATCAAATTACGTATTATTTCCATACCTCTTGGACTTCTTACGTTCATGGAAAGACTTAATTTATTGGCGTTGGTATCATTAAAATGACCATTGCTATTGAGGCTAGGTTCTATGCCAGGGGGAGTGCCCTGTGCTCCAAATCCTCTACCGAATTCCCTAAGTGGCCACTCTACTTTTATAACTTCCGCCCCCAGTGCACCCAACCATCTAGTAGCCCAGGGACCAGCTCTAACCCAAGTGAAATCTACTATCCTAATTCCTGACAAAACCTTAGCATTATTGGTCGATGTGCCTTGTGAAGACATGATTACCCCTCCAATCTAAGAAGTAAGGAACCCAGCGAAAAAAGAATCGAACAATATCTCTATTATAATAATGATACGGTTCCATAGTCAATTTTATGTTACTGTAATAATATATGAACTCTATAGATGTAAACGACCCTGCCCGCTTCATCTAAATTATTCTCCTGCCAACTGTCATACTAAAACCTCATGTTCAATTTAAAGATTAATATATTCTACGGTTATTGGGTGCTTTCAGCTGGATCATTGGTAATGGTAGTTTTAGGAATAGCTGGACTCCATGGTCTAGGGGTTTTCTTTTCAGCCCTCCAACGAGACTACATGTGGAGTAGTGCTTTATTATCCGGAGCATTTGCCCTATCAAGAGCCGAATCTGCTTTCCTAGGACCTGTGGAAGGGGTGTTGGTAGATAAATTTGGCCCAAGAAAAATGATTGCGCTTGGCTTAGCAATATTAGGACTGGGTTTCATACTGTTAAGTCGTGTGGATTCACTGTTATCTTTCTATTTAGCCTTAATCACAATAGCCTTGGGTACAGGTATAGGTGGTTTCCTTGCAGTTATGTCATTACTTACTAATTGGTTCGAAAAATTCAGGGCCAGATCAATGGCTATTGCTACCATAGGAGTTAATGTTGGTGGATTAATGGTAGTGGCACTTACTTGGTCTGTAAGTAGTTTCGGTTGGAGATCTACTGCATTGTTTTTAGCTATCATAATTTTCATGTTGATAATACCCATTACCAAAATAGTAAGGGATAGGCCTGAAGATTACGGATTGTTACCTGACGGGACCAAACCAGAAGTTATTGAATCATATACAGAAAAAACGATAGAGCAAGAATCAAACAATGAAGACATAACCGTCAAAGAAGCCGTTCGATCCCAAGCATTTTGGGTAATTTCCTTAGTTCACGGTATAGCTGTCATGGCACTATCTGCGTTGGCCGTACACCAGATAGAAAGAATGGTTCAAGTCGGGATCTCAATGGAAATGGCAGGCCTTGTGGTATCTGTCTATACAGGTTTTGGTATATTTTTCAGGATACTTAGTGGATATCTGGCTGATAAGATAGATAAAAGATACGTCATAGCAGTATTCTTAGTCTTTCAAACTCTATCCCTCTTAGTCTTTGCATTTGGCAACAGTGTGTTTAGCTTTATGATCTTTGGTCTCCTGTTTGCACCAGGTTGGAGTGGCAGAGGTGCTGCATTAACGGCTTACAGAGGTGAACTTTTCGGTAGAAAAAGATTTGCTAGTATAACTGGTTTATCCATGGTTATTACAAATGCTTTATCGTTGACGGGCCCCATATTCACCGGTGTATTGTTCGATGCTACTGGTAGTTATGAAAGTCCATTTGTGATAATGGCCGGGCTAAGTCTTGTGGCTGGAGTCCTTATATTATTTACTAAGAAACCAAATCCTAAGTCTCGGATTAAGAGCGCGGATTAAATGAAGGGAGGCTCCCATACAACTGGAAGCCTCCCTCACGATTTATAAAACAAAATACAACAGTAACTTGTTATTAATACTGTCTGACTTGCCTAGATCTTCCTCCCATGTCCCCGTATGAAACATCTGGGTCAATGACAACATCAAGTAGTGCAGCTTTTCCAGAGCCAAAAGCTCTTTCTAATGCTGGTCTTATTTGAGATGGTTCAGTCACTCTTTCTCCATATCCTCCGAAACCCTGCATTATCCAGTCGTATCGGGTTTCCTGAGATAACCATGTGGCCAAGGCTCTTCCTTTTCTCCTTACCACACCTTGTGTGGTTTGATTCCAAGCCCCGTTGTTCCCTAATATACTCACAACTGGGAGGTTATGCCTGACCATCGATTCCATATCCATACCATTCAGGCCAAATGCTCCATCTCCATATATAATGGCAACCTGTTTACCTGGCCTTGCTATCTGAGCTGCCGCTGCAAAACCTGTTCCTGGACCCAAACAGCCAAACTGGCCTGGATCCAACCAATGAGCTGGCTTATTTATACCTAAAACTCTGGCGGCGAATGTCACTATATCTCCTCCATCACCCACCACTGTGGCATCTCTATCTAAGAAATCCCTCAATTCTTTCATCAACCTCATTGGATGAATCGGGCTCTGGTCACTATCGAGCATGGCCTGATCTGGTTCCTTTAATGCTTTGTCTTCAGTCATCACTGCCTCTAACCATTCTCGTCCACCAGATTTATAATTCAGAGTCTTCAATTCATCCATAGTCTGTTGTAATGTAGCCTTAATATCACCAACCACTCCTATGTCTACATGCCTATTCTTGCCGACTTCTTCCGCCTCCATCATCATCTGAATTACTGTAGCATCCTTATTGAAAAGAACTTCCCTGCCAAAACTAAGACGGAAATCTACAGGAGTACCTATAAGCAATATAGCATCTGAATTTACCAAGGCATATCTTCGACCCGTTGTACCTAGGTTAGGATGATCTGACGGAAGTGCACCCCTGCCCATTGAATTCAAGAAAACAGGTGCACCTATCATCTCAACAAATTCTCTTAATTCCTCCCAAGCCTTTGACCACCAGATATCACTACCTGCAACTACTACAGGGTGTTTTGAGTTCTTAAGGCTCTCCGCCACCTTCCGTATATATTCAGGATCAGGGAAATACCGGGCCTGAGTCCTGTATCCAGTAGGCAATACTAATTCACTATCATCTAATTTTCCATTTACAATATCGTTGGGTATTTCAAGGTAAACCGGTCCAGGTTTCCCAGTAGTAGCATGCCTAAAAGCAGTGGCTATGTAATCAGGAATTCTTTTGACATCCTGACATTGTTGGGACCATTTTGTAATAGATTGCATCAAAGAGACTCCATCGAATTCCTGTAGAGCACTCATTAATCTTTGACCCACAGCCGAATTACCACCAATTACTACCATAGGACTATTTGCCTGATATGCATTAGCAACAGCAGTAACTGTCCCTGTTACACCTGGACCTGCAGTGACTATACACACACCAGGTTCACCAGTAACCTTTGCCCAACCTTCTGCCGCGTGAGCTGCTACCTGCTCATGCCTGAAATCTACTATGTCTATGCCATTATCTGCACAACCCTCATATAACTCATAAATATGTCCGCCGTTTAATGTAAAAACTTGTTTTACACCTTCTTGTTTGAGGGCTCGCCCAAACGCGTCACCACCATCAATTTCTGCCATGACTACCTCCTAAAAAAATCGATATAAGGTACCGAAAATCGCGAGGATAACAAACCGCGGGGGAAATACCTTTCGGTCCCCTCAGACTACAAACCCTACGCACTGGTGTCAATACCTATTGCGGTATCTTTCTAAGATCATCATAATGGATCTGATCATCAACTGATCTGGGGGGTTCGGATATGCGTATCGTTTTGATAGGACAGGCGGCTTTTGGTGAAGCAGTTTATAGAAAACTCTTAGAACAGCAAGAGGAAGTCGTAGCTGTTTTTTATGAACGAGAAGGAGATCCTCTGCATGTTTTAGCAACCGAACAAGGTATAGTATCTCATCCAACCAATATGCTAAGAAAAGAAGATTTCTTCTCAACATATTCTGCATTAGCTCCAGACATTAACGTAATGGCTTTTGTAACGGTGATCATACCTGAATCTGTCATTGAGTTTCCTACTCATGGAACAATACAATATCACCCCTCCCTCTTACCCCTACATAGAGGTAGAAGTGCTATAAACTGGGCAATAATAAACGGAGAAGATGAAACTGGAATAAGCATATTCTGGCCTGATAAAGGTATAGATACAGGACCAATCCTTATGCAGAAGACATCTGCTATATCTCCAGAAGATACTGTGGGTACTTTGTACAGGAATCAACTCTTCCCCCAAGGAGTAGAGGCTCTGGCAGAATCAGTTGATTTAATTAAGGAAAACAAAGCACCTAAATTAATACAAGATGAGTCCAAGTCAACCTATGAACCACCATGTGAAGGATTATTAGCCAAAATCGAATGGTATCGTCCTGCTAACCAAGTGGTCAACCACATACGCGGATGTGACCCTGCACCTGGTGCCTATTCTGTGATAAGAAACGAAACTGTAGCACTTCTCAATGTGGAATTTGGTACAAGAGAAAATGCAGCCATGTATGGAGAAGTGATTGCAATAGAAGATACAGGCATCAGAATAGCCTTGAATGGCGGATCAGTATTGGTCAAGAGGGTTAGACGTCAAGGACAAAGGGCCATAAACGCAACGGAATTCGCTACCGAAATAGGTTTAAAAACTGGTGAGAGGTTCACAACCTGATCATACTTCGATACTAGCCAGATTCTATAATATTGTAGCAAGCAACCTTATGACCCGGAGACACTTCCAACAGGGGTGGTCTTTTATTAAGTCTACATTCACTCGATGCTTTTGGACATCTTGATAAATACGGGCATTGGTCTGTCATGTTAAATGGGTCTATTGGGTTTCCTGGTATCGGATTCAACGGTTTATCAGATTGATCAACTCTTATCACAGACTGCATCAGACCCCATGTATAAGGATGCATAGGTTGTTGGAAAAGAGAAGTTGTATCTCCATATTCCATTATTGCCCCTCCGTACATGACTGCTAACTCATCAGCCATTTGAGCTATAACACCTAAATTATGTGTAATCAGAATAATAGAGGACTGATTTTCCTGTTTTAGTTCCTTCAACCTACTTAAAATATCCGCCTGTATAGTCATATCTAAATTGCTAGTTGGTTCATCAGCTATAAGAATGTCTGGTTTCCAAGCAGTGGCCATAGCAATCATTGCTCTCTGAGCCATTCCTCCACTTACTTGAAAAGGATATTGTTCGAAAACTTGTTGAGGTAAATCAACATCTCTCAACAAATGCCTGGTGCGATCTACGGCATCTTCTATTGAGACCATTTCATGAGCTAATATTATTTCCGATATTTGGTCACCTATTGTTTCCAAAGGATTGAAAGAACCTTTTGGGTCTTGAAAAATCATAGATATATATCTACCTCGAATATCAATAAGTTCTTCTTCATCAATCGATAGTAAATCTCGTCCTTTAAAATAGGCTGCTCCTTGCATGATTTTTCCGGGATAAGGAATAAGGCGTAATAACGATAAAACGGTCACGGATTTACCCGACCCACTCTCCCCGACTATGCCTAAGATACTGTCTTTCTTGACAGACAGATCTATACCATTGGCGGCCTTTACCACACCCTCTCTGGAAAAAAAATGGGTGTGTAGATTAACTATCCGCAGCAGTTCATCTGATTCAATTTCCATATCTGGATTATCTTTCGTCTCCCAAATACCTTTGCTAATAACAGAAAAGTGAACCAGTATTATTAATTATCTATATACTGACTCAGTACCACTTTAGTATATTCCAAATATAACAAATTAATAATATATTATTTAATATACCTGTTTCGATATGTAAAACATGCAAAACTTCATAAGAGCCATTAACTGATGAACGCCGAAAAAGAACTTAGAGAAACTGTTATAAACGTAACCCCACTTAATGTAGGAACGCGTGAACCTATAGTCACAAGCATGATGAAGAGTATAACGGAAGCACCTCAATATACCATTACCCTAGATGCAGATGTCACGTTGGCGCAAACCTCAAGAAGAAAATACAGTAGAGCCATGAGAAGCTCTGAAGGCATAGGAATCAGATTTGTAGACGTTATAGCGCTGGCTCTCACAAAAACGTTGATCAAACACCCACTATTGAACTCCATAGTTATCGGCGAAGAATCAAGACAAGTCAGAGAGATAAATCTTGGGATGGCAATAGCCCAAGAAAATAGCGTAGCAATACCCATAATTAAAGAAGCGCAAGATCTAGACATAAATCGTATGGCCAATATTACCCAGGATCTCCAAAATAGAGCCATCACCGGCAAACTACTTCCTCAAGAACAGTACAGGAACACGTTCACTATAAGTGTATTAGGAACAGTAGACGTATTCACTCCAATCATTAACCCCCCAGCTGTAGCAGTTTTGGGTGTCGGTCGGGCATATCAAAAACCAATCATATATAACAATGAGATACTCCCCAGATTGATGACCACGCTCAGCCTTTCACTTGACCACAGAGTAATCGATGGTGGACCAGCATCTATATTTCTACGGGATTTAAAGCGTTTATTGGAAAACCCTAAACCCATCTTTGACCCTATTTAATTAACGTTTCGACGTATAAAAAGTCTGTTTAATACAATCTACCAAGAATGTTCACATCAACATCATTAACTATATTCATATACAAACTACAATATTCATATTGCTACCACTTCTACTCACACAGCACCTGTCCTATACAGAGCTCCAAGTCATACCTTGACACAAATACGTCATTCCAGTAATTGGCTTTTACTCGTCTATTCTTAGTATATTTAATCCATTTATCTACGTTAAATATATCTATGCGACAAACAACACGCAGCATAGATTAAGCCTGATTCAATACAATCATTAAAGTTGTTCATATACAGATCAACAACGAGTTAATAGACGATGAGATAAGATTTAAAATTGTATCTAATAAATAAATATAAAGTTAACCCTGGTTTCTATTCTCTCTAGAGTGAGGTCGTCGAAATTGATGACATTAAATCTTCTGGGTTCCTTGATCCTATCAAAACATTACTTTCGTCAGCCATACGTATCATCACACCTCTATTGCCACTGACTGTGTAGGCCTTGGCATGAAGTTCATGGAAAATACCGTACCTTATGCCCCAACCCCCATAGTCGGCAAGTGGCCTATATTTAACTTCTTGCACTGACTCAAAAGTTGAAAATTCGAATAGTAACCATCTCCTATGGAACGGCCAAAATTTGATTCTTACGCCTGTGTAGGTAACCTCGGTATCCAACTTCAAGCTGTACATAAAAACTATCAAACCCAAATCCAATATCAAAGCTAATAAGACAACAATTAATTCTCGACTTATTAATATAAGAGATAACCAAAAAATCGTGAGTCCCAAGATAATAGCCCAAAGCCACCATTGACGAAATCGCTGCTGTTCTTTATAAACTATTCTAGATTCCATACATAATGTTCCTATATTCCATGGTCAAACTCAATTTGCAAATACTAAAGAATCCTGTATGGATCCAAAGCTTCATCATTTATCTCTATACCCACACCTGGTCTGTCCGGGGGCATCAAATAACCATCTTTTACCTCTAACGTATGTTTAAACATCTTACCCCACATTGGATTTGTAGAACCCCTGTAATATTCCACCGTTAAACCATTTGGTATTGCAGATACTAAATGCACGTGAACATCTTGATTTCCATGAGGAGCTATAGGTAGATCGTGTGCTTGGGCCATGGCAGCCACTTTCATGAACTCTGTTACTCCACCCATTATCAAACCATCTGGCTGCAATATAGAAACTGACCGCCTTTCTATAAGGTCTCGGAATCCATACTTTGTGTATTCGTTTTCGCCTGTTGCAATTGGTATGGAAGTAGCATTACTTATAAGTTTGTGACCCTCATAATCGTCAGGATTTATAGGTTCCTCAAACCAGAAAATATCGTAAGGTTCCATTTTCCTTGCGATCTCTATCGCTTCATAGTATCTGTAGGCACAATTGGCATCAACCATTAGGCGTATATCGTCGCCAATAGCCTGTCTTACTATTTTTACTCTCTCAACGTCCTCTCTTATAGAAACTCCTCCTATCTTCATCTTGACTGCATTGGCTCCGGTAGATAAGCTTTCTGTCATTTCTTGGGCTAATTCATCTAACCCTTTTCCTTCCTCGTAATAACCACCCGCTATATAAACCGGAACCTTATCAGAGAATCCTCCCAATAACTTGTAAAGAGGTCTGTTTGCAACCTTACCTTTTATATCCCACAGTGCTATATCTATTCCACTTAACACCCTAGTAGTTATACCTCTTCTACCTACTAATTTAGGTTGCCACATTTCATCCCAAATCTTTTCATTGTCAAAAGGATCCTGACCTATAACATATTGTTTCAAATGGGAAAGAATACTACCAACTATTTGCCCGCTATCTCCCATGACTCCACCACACAAACCTATCCCTGTAACGCCTTCGTCTGTCTCTACTTTTATAACGTTCAGTCCTTCAGTTGGATAGGTATACCTACCATTTCGTATGGGCTTTTTTCGATTCCATTGATACGCCTGTATACTTACGTTAGTTACTAACATAATTTGGTTAACCTCCTAGCTGTAAAATTCGAGACTGTTCAATACTCAACATATTATTTTTTCCTCTTGCCCAACCATATCCTTGATTCATTAAGTATAACAAGAACAGAAAGAGGAACCCAAATAATCAATATTTCATGCAGCATAACCCTATAGCCTATTTCACCGAAAAAACTAGTACTTATGACAGAATCTGGAATAGGATTAACTGGTAAAAATATTCTTTCAGAGGTAAATGGCCACAAAAGTGCTACTCCGTTAGTTCCATCACCAAGAGCATCCAATATGCCGTGAGAGAGGGTAACCAGAACAAGGTACATTGTCATTAACAATCCCTTCAAAGAAATTATCTTTTGATGACTGAAAAATATTTTCAATAGGAGAAGCGATATGGGTATTGTAAAAATTATAGAATGTGTGAGGCCCCGGTGGGCCAACGCGTGCCCATGAGGAACACCAAATGGAATGCCGATTACATCGATATCCGGAATAATTGCGGCAACCAAGGACATCATCAAAAAACGCTTAGACCATATCTTCCTAGGGACAAGCCTGCTGGCAGCTATACCTACTAGAGGATGTGTAAATATTGTGGACAAAACAGCCCCCGTAAATATTTAATCCCAGTCACATATACGACTTGACACACTAATCTGGATTCTTACTCCATATGGTAAAATCACCACTCCCAGGAGTTGGCCCCCCTGAAACAGCTGTTTCCGCCTTAATTTTAACCTGTCTATCACCAGCTCTACCTTGTAATTGCTGAATAGAATCCGTATGCATCCATGTGCGAGTTCTGCCACTACCTGCGTTACCACCGCTAGAGGAAATAGGATGAGGTCCCTCGACTCTAATATCCCCGCCATAGAATTGCAAAGCCTCTCCTCGTTGTACTCCATGCCATTGCAAAGCCTCTAGGTAATATTGGTGAAAAAGAGAATACCCTTCGTAACAATTCTCCAAATGTATGTCACTTGGGCTGTAGCCAGAACCTTCATACAATTTCTTAGCAGTACTATCTGTAGAAGCCTCAACTTGATCTAAGGTTTGAACACTGCCCCTGACTTTAGGTCTCGTAGTAGCATGATTCATAATGTAGACCGGAGGTTGTTTCATATCCTTTGCTCTATCCGGTGTCGTAAATAAATATGCAACCGCTATCTGTATTGGTATGTCACAATCGAATAGATTCGCGGGTTTAGCCACCCATCTAGATGCCAAGTAATCTTCTACCGTTAACGGTTCTGGCCTATGTTGATACCAAAATCCCTCTGGCATCATCAAACCATTCCTGCGATTATTCACTATAAATGGAGCCATCATGTCATGATTGCCTCCATATTTTCGACAATATTGATCAAAGTTATAAGCGTAACTCAAGGCTGCCGCTCCCCATCCCCAAGGATGTGTCCATTGTGCTGATCCCGGAGAAAGATCCAACGCATTTGCACCTGCACCATGTCCGTATCTACCGCTCAAATTGTTCCACGTCTTTAAAACCAGACACGTATTCGTAAGACCATCTCCAACTGCTTGTGCTGCCACAACTATTGCATTAGACATACAACCAGGTGCGTGCATAGCAAAATCTAGGTTGGTGAGCTCAGGCATATTTTTTATAATCCAATCAGCGCTCATGGCTGTCAAACCATCGTTTGTATTATCTGTAAGTTGATACGTATTAGCGAAATCTTCGGGGACTGGTCTAGGAGACCATTGATCTCCTGTTGTAGCAGCAGGAACAACTACCAAGCCATCTACCTGATCTGGGGATACACCGGCATCTTCAATTGCATTACGTAATGCCAATAAAGACCAGGCCCCAATACTGGTTTCAGTTCTTTCGTCCCACCTTCTCGCAGTGGGAGAATGACCAATACCAACAGCTGCCACCTTACCTCTATGTTCCCAAATACCTAACCCTTCAACTCCCCTATACATTGATGCTGGAGCATTCTGTGTTACTACCATATCATCACCTCATATAATTTCAGCTTTATAAAATCTGCACTAATTTACCAGATGCCATTCATGAATCTTTTGCCCATTTTCCGTTTCTTCAAAGTGGACCTGTACTTCTGAACCAACTGGCACATCGTCAACAGTAACTCCAGTTAAATTAGAGAAGAAAGTGATAGTTGGATCTTCATGAAGTTCTACAACAGCTATGTTATACGGCTGCTCAGTCTGCCATAATCTGATACGTGAATCATATACCACAGCATATCCGTTTATCCGTCCCTTGCCGCTTACTTCCACCCAATCTAAATCTTCGCTTGAACCACAAGAAGAGCACAGCTTTTCTGGAGGATATTGCATGCGATCACAAGATTTACAATTTTGTATGATTAATCGCTGCTCGTTACAAGCATCCCAAAATGGCTTACTAACTTCGTCTGGAACCGGTATAGGTCTAGGCAAATGTCACCTCCTATTATTTATATCTCCAAGACTAGTATCCCCTTTTTGTTCTCCGATCATTCATCGCTCCATCTCCCAGGTGAGTTTTCCCTCGGGATTTGGCTATATCAATTTGACGTTGTCGCTCTCGAAATTTTTTCTTTTTTTCGTCTGAACGATCTTCGTAACAATTTGCGCAACTTACACCTCTTTCATAGAGAGGAGATTGACAATCTTCTATGGAAATCGGTTGCTGACAAGAATAACACAAAGTGTGTTCGCCTTCTATTAATCCATGAGTTAGTGACACTCTTTCGTCAAAAACAAAACACTCCCCTTCCCACAGACTATTTTCCTCAGTAACATTTTCCAAGTATTTCAACACACCACCTTTTAGATGATATACCTCATCAAATCCTAATCCTTTGATGTAGGCTGTAGCTTTCTCGCATCGTATGCCACCTGTACAGTACATAGCAATTTTCTTGTTCTTATCAGTATTAGATAGAAACCCATCGGCCCAATCTGGAAATCCTTTGAAACTATCTGTGGCTGGGTTTACCGCGTTGTTGAATTTACCCATTGATACTTCATATGAGTTGCGGGCATCAATAAGTATGACATTGTCTTTAGTTATAAGATTGTTCCAGTCGTTGGATTCCACATATATTCCTGAATTGGAAACAACATCTATTTCAGGTTTTCCCATGGTAACTATTTCTTTCTTTATCTTAACTTTCATCCTGTTAAAGTTCTGGGCTTTGCTGGTAGAAAACTTGACTTCCAAATCTTTGATTTCTCCCCATGATCGTATATGGTCTAACACAAACGTCACATCATGTTTACTTCCACATATTGTGCCGTTTATACCCTCTTTAGCTAGCAGAAAAGTCCCCAGTACACCTCTAGATCTACATAAAGATAAGAGAGCAGACCGTTTTTTCGTCAAACCATTAATATGGGCAAATTTGTAGAGAGCTGCCACAGTTAGATCTGATCCAACTTCGTGACCTACAAGGTCCGCAGATTCTCTGAATTTATCTACATGATTTAACATAATTGCCAAACTACAAAATCTAACTATGCAATATTCCTTCAAAACCAATATTAGACAACAAGATCATAGATTGCTAGTTTAGAGTGGTCAATATATTACAACACATTGCGTCTAATATCCCACACAAATGCTGGAGGGAAATTAAAGAATGCAAACCCGTTCAATTTAGCTTTGAGGTTATACTTGCGGACAATTGATGCAGGAAAAGAACATCTGAAGAAATAAGTAATTTGAACAAAGTGTCCTTGGTCACTTAGGTTTTGTATGCACAAATCACAGATCAGTTCCCTTTCGGCCTTTCCTATAGATAGTAGTGGCAACCCCGAAATAATGGCATCAAATTTGGTCTCCGCAAATCTATCATTGTCCTGGAAAAAATCCAAAACATCCTCACACACAATCTTAGCCTTGGGATATTTGCTTTCCAGAATATTGCAGAATTCCCGGTTTATCTCTACTAAAACCAAATTTTGTTCCAAAACACCTTTCCGTATTAATGCTTGTGTTACGGTACCAGTACCTGCGCCTAATTCTAATACCAAATTGATCTCAGATGAGGAAATGGCCTTTGTCATTAATCTGGATGCTGAACTTGATGTCGGCAATATAGCACCCAATTGCAAGGGATGTTTGACATAATTTTTGAGCCAATAAAACAGATCCATATGCTATACTTACTTTCGTAAATCTATTAATGCGACTGAATGTATTTGTAGTAATTATATACCAAATTGATCTATAGAGTGTAACGACTGTTTATATAGCTATGCCCAACTCCGGCTCAAGATATAAACCAACAATCACCAGACAAAACTGGATCCGCATTCTCTGTGGATCTCTGGGTTCTATATGGTTCGCTTGGACAGTACTATCCTGGCAATCCAAACCAAATGCAGATATAGACCTGCCTATATTAATGTTTTTCGTTGCCATTGGTTCATTAATAGGATTTGTTTTTGGTGCATCTATATATACTATTTTCAGGGTGCTCTTCAAATCTAAGTAATATGATAAACTTACCCAAATAAGCAAAAGGAGAGGAAATTGATAACTGGCTTCAACCACTCTGGTTTTGTAGTTCAAGATATAGATAAAATGATACACTTCTACCGTGATCTCTTGGGATTAGAAATACTATCCGAATCCGACAACATAGCTCCGCCTGAAGGTAATCACACAGGCATACCAGGAGCCCACAGATATCTGGTCTTCGTGGGTAAACAAGATTCAACTCACAGGCTGGAACTAGTGCATTTCATAGAACCACCAAGCCCATCCGGTCATCTAGAACGAAATCAACTTGGAGCGTCCCACGTGTGCTTCAATGTTGAAAACATACAGGCACTGTATAACAAATTGACATCACAAGGTATAAAATTCGTTACTCCTCCAATAATGAGAGATCTGCCAGAAGGCGGCCAACACGGCATCTGTTATGCCAACGATCCAGAGGGCAACTGGCTAGAATTCATCCAACAAAGTTAACCAGTAACACCTAAATTATTTACTTTGATTCGCTCACTTTAGTCAGAAACACGACCATTAGCGCTTTAATACACTGTTTCGCGCTTGTAAATGCTTGTCATTGCACGAGAATCAGGAATGGGTCACACCTGGGCGATAATTTGATCCCTTTTCTATAGCGGCATCCAACTGTTCTGGAGTTATCAAAACCGTCGTCTGAAAAGCCAAAGCTCCTCCCGCGCCGACATCCAAAGATAAAGCCGCAATATCGATATTATCCGGGAATTCGACCACCACATATAAATCATGGATACCGAAAGCAAAATTAAACGATTCCACTTTGCCACCCTGCTCATTAATTAAGTTTTCAACGATTTGCTTTCGCTTAATTCCTCCGTCCTTAATTAATCCCTTTTTTCCTTCAGCGGTGTAAGATCCACTAATCATATATTTTGCCATCATTAACCTCTTATTTGCGTTAGGCATATCATCATTCTTATATGGTTGCTGCTCATATAGTTATGCGTACACTACATATATTATATTACATAATTATGTATTCTATGCAAACCATTCCCTGGCCATTTGTGCCACCATGTCAGGGTTTTCCATGTACATAGAATGACCTATACTCTCTATTTTCACCAATTTGCCATCGGGTAACGAATCAACTAGGGCTTTTACTGTGGTATTAACCTGTTGATTTTCTTCCCTTACTACAACAAGAACTGGCAT
Organism: uncultured Dehalococcoidia bacterium; assembly: GCA_964576965.1. GTDB lineage: Bacteria > Chloroflexota > Dehalococcoidia > Lucifugimonadales > UBA2985 > VFHP01. The sequence goes on along the minus strand of CAZNWQ010000015.1, from coordinate 5,445 downwards.
ATCAATATTCGGAGCCTCAACAATCAAAGAGTTGTTGTCGTTCCACATTTCCTCCAGGTTGTATATAGATCTATCCCACTTAACTTCTACCCTACCATCTGGTAAAGCCCTTATCTCTTCGTTTAAAACGTCTGCAAGAACTTCTTCCGTCCAGTTTTTTGTGGCATCATTCTTCCTTATGCGTCTGACTAATTCTTCCATATTATCCCAACTATTCCTTCTAGCAGCCATCGGAGGGTTGGCTAACCACTTACTCTTAGATTTCTCGCCACGCTTCCAGAAAATATTCATGTCTATCATTGGTTCAATCAATATAAGAGCCTTAACCAAATGATTCATACGGCCACAATACATACCAGACGGAATTGCTCCTAATGAATGAGCCATCACAAAATGGGGGCCAAGTTTCAGATCCTCTGATATTGCTAATATATCCTTCATGCGAGAAGACGTGTCATTACCGTCTACCGTAGCACCACTATCTCCGTGGCCTCTGATATCAACAGAGATTACCCTGTAAGTATCCCTAAGACGCCTTGCTACTGCATTCCAACTTCTCCCCGTTCTCATAGCTCCGTGAACTAAAAGTAACGGAGTACCAGAACCGCCCCAGTCCAAAGCATGTATTAATGCCTTATTTACCTCTACGAATCTACTTATTGGTATTGATTCTTTGTTTTCGTTCACAAACTAAACCTTATCTGTCTAACTTGGAAGATAATCTTCATGAAAACTCTCGCTAGCAACTTTCTTGGATATTAATCCGTCGACCTCGGCATGAGAATACCCAAGATCTAGTAAAACTTCTCTAGTGTGGGTGCCTAATTTAGGCATGGGATTACCCATGTTGACCTCGGTGTTCCTAAACCGTGCATATCCAGGCGATACATTATCCACACTACAACCCAGTGGATGATCCATCATTCTCGAGATTGATATAGATCTACCGTCATCCCAGTCTTTAACCGCAGCACCTGCATATACCCTATGAATATATTTTTCTCGCATATCTTTGACCGTATCCACACTTTGACAAGCCAACCCAACCCCATTGAATATGTATTCCCAATATGAAACAGATCTATTACTGATCACCGATGATAGAAGTCTCAAAATCTCCTCTGTGGAATATGAAGAGGCATTCAGTCCTGCGAAATCTGATACATCTCCTAATTTTGAGACATCTTTCTCTAATCCAGATAGAAACAGGTAGCCATCTTTCGCCTTGTATATATGATTCAACGGATGATCACCTAGAGATTCCTGTCCGTGTACTTCCTCTCCGGACTGATATTTGTCCGAAGAATACATAAATGGTGCTTGTATCAATTGACCACCCTGAGCTAAAGAGGTTTTGGCCATATCACCAACCCCGCTTCTCTTACGTTTAAACAAAGCCAAAACAGATCCCAGTGTACCTGAGTATCCAGTCAAGTAATCTATACAAGAAGCAACTCCGTGCAATATAGGTTTCTTGCCTTCTCCACCATATCTTCCAGAAACTCCGGTCGCTGCCTGTAAAACAGGATCAAATCCTTTAAGATCACCCCAAGGACCAGGTTTTGGTCCATTGAACGCAGTTAGATCCACCACGATAATATCGTTCTTGTATTGCTTCAATAATTCATATGGTATACCCAACCTCTCGGGAGTACCTGGGCTCATATTATGAACTATGATGTCTGAGGTTTTAACTAACTTCTTAAAGGCCTCATGACCATCTTCTGTTTTTAGATCCAGTATTATACTGCGTTTACCTTGGCTCACCTCCATAGGCGAAAAACAATGAGTCTGAGGCAGGAAATATGGCTCAGGTGGATCTATTTTTATAACATCTGCACCGTATTCGGCTAATGTCCGAGCACAAGTCGGGCCAGCCAGTACAGTAGACAAATCCAGAACCCGCAACCCTTCCAATATATTCCGTTTAGGAACCATGGATCCTTGCTTAACCTCTGTTGGATCGTTTACCTCTGAATCCCAAGCATCATTGATATCACCCGTAAAATGAGTCGATGGTTTTGGTTTTAATATCTCATCTGGTGTTCCACTTAAGTAGGTCTGAACTCCCATTTGTCTGAGAGAACCGTATTCTTCGTCATCAACCGTCACTACAAATCCAGCCTCTTCAGCCTCCGAAGCATTCAACCAATCCATAGAAGACCTATGAACACTAAAAGGAACCCCGTACTCTTTCATAATAGGAGTCCATTCATCAGCTGCTTTCTGTCGGAGAGCATCCTGAACATTTTTCCTCACGAAAGAAGTCCACTCTCTTGCAAGAGCCGGTGGATCGCTAACATTATTATCGAGACTCAAATCATCCATAGGTCTTTTGTCCACCATACCGCTGTCCAACAACTGGTCGTATATTCCCAACGCTTTAACCAGTTGAGTGCTCAACCTAGAGTTTCCAGCAGCCAAGAAATGGACCCATTTACCATCTCCAGCCTGAAAACTATCATGAAAAGGAGACCTAACATTTACTACATTTGTCCAGTAAGATTGCCTATCTTCTTCAGACAGCTTACTAAGTTTGTATTTTTGGATTGGTAATGTAACATTTTTAGTCATCCATGACCGCTTAGGTCTGTATCTGGCGGGAGCCTCCTCTGGCTCTAACACCATAGCTCCCATTGCCGACATAGCTGCTCCTGCCAGCGATACCTCTATGACATCACCTACTCCTGTTTCCTCTCTGTTATATAGAGCCAATACAGCTGCTATGGCTCCATGAACAGATCCATACGCAGACCCGGGAGTCAAAGGCGTAAATATTGGAGGACCGTCTAGCAAACGTCTTAAAGGTGTGTGTAAATCAGTGAAGAGGCCCGTTGCAGCATTCACGATCCCTTCGAAAGCCCTTACCTGTGATTTATCTTTATCGGTAGAATAAAATCCCGGTAGGGACAAATAAATCAGTCTGCTATTTAGTTTGGTCATATCATCTGGACCAAGACCCAAACGCGTCATAACTCCTGGACGGAAATTTTCTATTAGTATATCTGCAGATGAGACGAGTTTCTTCGCAGTTTCTATGCCTTCCTCGGATTTTAAATCTAAGGTCAGTTTCTTTTTACCCCGATTGAAAACAGCATTTGCAGGGGAATCAAACTCTGGTTTGCCAGGTTTTTCGATTTTTATAACCTCTGCACCCTGGTCAGCAAGATGCATTCCAGTAAGAGGGCCTGCAATATAATGACCAAAGTCTACTACCTTAATTCCGGTGAGAGGGGCTTGAGATCCAAGTGATTCATTCAATGCTTATCCTCCATATAGTGAGTTTTATGACCATACAGGCCTATAGAGTTTGTAATATCAATGATTTATTGGATATTATAACTCAAATTTGTCGTGTGCATAATGAATAGTTTATAATCTGAACCAAACTATATTCAAGACAATTCATATTAAGTTTTAAGGAGCAATTTGGAGCAATTAGATAGAATATCTCAAATAATTGAAGAATATGACTCCCAGGGGTTCCATAGAACAGGGACTGATACAGATCATGAATCCGCTAATTGGTTGGCTCAAAAGGTACATAATCTTGGATTGGAAACCGTACATGAAAAATTTGATCTTAATAGAGTCATCCCTATATCCTGCAATTTAATTATTGATAACCGTGTCATCGAAGGACTACCTATGTTCGACTGTATCCCCACTGACTCCGCTGGAATCAGTGGTTCGATAGGAAACGCCGGAGATGATGTCGATATAGCCATAATAGAGATACATCACGGTGCTGCCGGATATACAGATGAACTTATGGAGGCACGAACATCTGGTAGATACAAGGGAATAGTTGCTGTAACAATTGGAGAAAGACCAGGCCTTATGGCAATCAATACACCTGATTTCAATGAATATTTTGGCGTACCCATTCTGCAAGTAAGTAGTGAGGAAAAAGAATTCTTGAGCAACATCAGCAAAACTACTGCAACCGCAAAGTTAGTTGTTAATGTCGAGCTAGAAGAATCAAAATCCTACAACATAGTAAGTGGAATTAAGGGTCAGGATAGTAATCTTTCTCCTATTGTGGTAATGACCCCAAGAAGTGGGTGGTGGCATTGTGCATCAGAAAGAGGTGGAGGAATAGCGTGCTGGCTAGAAGTAATGAGAGCAATTAAAAACGAGGGTTCATTAAGAGATGTGTTTTTTGTAGCGACCAGTGCTCATGAACTAGGTGCTCATGGCATACATGCGTTTTTAGGAAACAGACCTGAATTTGTAAAAGAAGTAGACACCTGGATACATTTCGGCGCCAACGTCGGAGCGGCGGAAGCACATGGAACAAGATATTCAGCCACAAATCAGGACCTTATTGATAAAACTGACTCGTTACTTAAAAATCATGGGGTGTCTCAAATTGAATCAACAATAGTGGGGCAAATTCTGGGTAGGGAATCCGCCGAGGTGGCAAAACGCGGTGGCACTGTAATAGCTCTCGTTGGAGATAACGCTTTATTCCATCTGGAAAATGACAGATGGCCACAAGCTGTAGATGTTAACAAGGTGGCCGAATACGCCAATGTGTTCACTGAATTAGCCTTTCAGTTTACAACATCCTGAAACTCTATTTACCGTCTTTAATAAAATCAGCCACCATTTCACCGATAACCATGACAGTGACGTTAATGTTCGCTCTTACACATTCTGGCATTATAGAGGCGTCTGCAACACGAAGTGCGTCGATACCGTAGAGTTTGCCATATTGATCCACCACTGCCATTGAATCAGACTGTGGCCCCATCTTGGCAGTACAAGATACGTGATGACCAGTGCCCACACTTTTCTTAATCCAAGTATCCAAAGATTCATTCGATTCAAGATCTATATCAGTGGGATACACCCTGTTATCTATAAGATTTGCCAAGGCTGGATCGTTTTCCAAATCAACCAACATACGAACACCATCTCGATATCTTCTTAAATCTTCTGGATCATCCAACAAGTTATAGTCAAGGTATGGCTTGTCTTGATAGTTGTTAGAATTAAGCTTTATCTCTCCCACAGATAGAGCAAGATTTAAACCAAGTCCACAGCCTATACCTATTGGAGTTCTTAAAGCGCCTCCCATGTCTCTTCTCATACTAGACCGTCCCGAAAAATATACAATCATGTCATTTTCCAAAGGAGATCCTTCAGCTGTATATCTCAGCAAAACTTGTCCACTGGGACCTAAAGAGTTCAATTCAACTTCCGGTTTGGTTGCCCATAGTATTGGCATCAAAGGATGGTCTCTAAGGTTCTGACCTACCCCAGGAGAATCCAATACAACATCTATGTCATGTTCTTCTAAATGATCCTTAGGGCCAACTCCAGATAACATCAGTATGTGTGGTGACCCTATAGCTCCCGCACTAAGTATTATCTCCTCACCCTCCACCACAAATTCCTCACCATCAGATACAGCCTCTATCCCTGTGGCTTTAGGTTTCG
>CAZNWQ010000014.1:0-21691 GCA_964576965.1 uncultured Dehalococcoidia bacterium | reverse complement strand
AGAGTTTTATGACCTAGAAAACGGAACTTGGCAATCAACAAGCAAGATGTCTGAAGCAAGAAGACACCATAAAGCCATTCTGACACCTGAAGACAGAGTAGTTGTAATAGGAAGCAGTCAAGTAGAAACATTCAGCCTAAATACACAAACCTGGTCACCACTCGGTAATTTAACTCGTAACCATGGAGAATCCTACACAGCAACCTTTTTAGCGAACAATAAAATACTTATAACCGGTGGCAGGGTTGAAACAGAAAACGGTTATCGTGGCTTATCCACGACCGAAATATTCGAGATTAACTAATTATCATATAAGCCACAGACCATCAAAACCTGTTATTACTTTCCCTATGTATCGAGGCTCTAATATCATCTTTAATCCTTCTGAGTGAAGTGCCTGGAGCATGTCCATCATGATGAGTCAGTTGCCAGCTTCCTACAATTACCCACCACGAAAAACTACCAAATGTAAGGCAAAACCCGACCCAGAAAAATTTACTGAAATCAAATAAGAAAAAAAGAAGCCCTAAAATAAACAGGTTTTTTGGTCTAATTCTAAATATTTCCGAGAACAACTTACGTATCATTTTATTCTTCCACCTTATCTGACAAACAATGATGAAATATTATCATAAATAAGATAATACTCTAAATTGGTCTCTAACGACCTTGTGGATACTAAACAATAAAAGATAAACTAATACTAAATCATATATAGATATATTTGGGAGTAACTTAATGAAGGTCTACTGGAGGGAACACAAAACAGGACAAAGATTGATGCTGGAATCTGAAACAGGCCAGCTAGAAGAAGTTGGAGGGGTTCGGAGAACTAGCAAAGGATTCGATGCACTAGCCAGAACAATGGGATATGAACCAGGCAGAGCCCAAAAAGGGTTTCCAACAATTGAGGATGCAAAATCATTCGTAGAATCTTTTCATCCCTGGGATATTTTTATCGGAACCGCCGAAATAGAATTCGATGAACATGTTCATCCTTTACCTGATGACGAAACTTAAACCTAGCAATAAACAACAAAAGAAGCGAGGCCTAACAAAAAGCCTCGCTTCTTTTTAATTCTATCAGCTTAAAGAACTAAACCACTACCATATCATGTCCATGACACATCGGTGATTTTATTCTCCCACAACCACTAGGACATTCTGAAACACCTACAGTAGTGCCGTCTGGCCTAGTAATAGTTTTATACTCTAACTCCGATCCACACTTACCACATTTGATGTCCATTACTTCCATGTCACAATTCTCATCAGAACATTGATACTTAGCCATTCGAACCCCCTTATTAATTATTAGAGATAACTTTTTAGATTCCGGGCCTTTAGAGCTATAATTATACACTAAAGGCCGTCCTTAAAATCAACTATATTGACCCAGCTCCACAATTTTTGCCTCAGCTCCGTCTGGTAACAATTCCAATATGCCGACCTGACCAAGTCTCCTTATTTGCTTTGGCAAAGAGGGGCTACCCGGATTAACAATTAAGACCCCTTGATGTTTTTCAACTACAGCGTGATGTGTGTGTCCAAATACCACAACATTCACAGGGTCACCGAACACACTCTCTAACGCCTTCGGTAAGTCTATCCCATCTGGAAATTCCCTTGGTATTGATCCTTCTGTAACTTCACCACCCATACCCGGAATAACTAAATCGTGTACCATGCCAATCGAGTAACCTTCCAAGTCAAACCTGCGTTTCTCAGCTACTCTTGGATCTCCATTGAAATGAGCCTGAGAACCTAATTCAACTGCCACAACAGGAGCGATTTGCTCCAACCAATCCAAAGTGGCTGGTATATATATATCACCAGCGTGAAAAATCATCTCTACACCTTCAAATGCTCGAACGACTTCTGGAGGTGGAACTTTAGCTGCTCCTGGATTATGGGTATCAGATATAAGACCTATCTTCATGTATTAAATCCTCTGTAATATAATTATGGGGTTCCATTGCAAGACACTGTTGAAGAACTAACAAAGCCTACTTGAAATTCTATAGAGGCTTCTCGAACCAGTCAACAGAAAATGACATATTTCTTCCAAACACAAGACACAATCACGTTAAAGATGTAATATTGACCGTACAATCTAAAATGAACTCCCCGGAGCAGAAAATGAAAGTAACAGAATTGATGACAACCACGGTTATCACAATAGATGAACAATCCACTATTGAAGAAGCTGCTAAAATTATGATAACTAATGGAGTGAGTTGCCTGCCAGTTCTAGATGATAACAACCAAGTGGTGGGCATACTCACCCATACTGACTTTGGCTTCCACAAGAAGTATCTTCCTATGGCCGACCACCTCTATACTCTAATGGGATCGTGGGTTGATCCAGAAACCCTAGAACAGGTGGCAAAAAACGTTAGTTCTAAAATCGTAAAAGACGTCATGATACAACCGGTAATAACTGTCCAAGAGGACGCTTTAGTATCAACCGTTGCAGATTTAATGATGGCAAAAAAGATTAACCGTGTTCCAGTACTGAAGGATAAAACTTTAATTGGCATAGTAACCAGACACGACTTCATGAAATTGATGATCTCGGAAAATAACTTACAATAAACTCATATGACGGGACTACACCTCACAAATAACGGAAGCCTTCGTGCAGCAATACTGGGCGCAAATGATGGATTAGTATCTAATTTCATTCTTGTTATGGGAGTTGCCGGCGGTTCAGACAATCCACAATTCGTACTTCTAGCCGGCATAGCGGGACTGTTTGCCGGAGCATTTTCAATGGCTGCAGGAGAATATGTCTCTATGAGATCTCAAAGAGACGTCTATGAATATCAAATATCAAGGGAAACCTCACACATCACGAATTTCCCTCAAGAAACTGAAGACTCCCTAGTAGAAATATATCAAACCAAGGGTTTATCAAAAGAAGTTTCTCTAACCGTTGCACGTAACATAATGGCAACACCAGAAACGGGCTTAGATACCATAGTTAAAGAAAAATTGGGGCTAAACCCCTTACAACTTGGATCTCCTTGGGGAGCCAGTTTGAGCTCTTTTTTCTCGTTCTCAATTGGAGCCATAATACCAATTGCACCATATTTTTTTATAACCAGTAATCTAGCTATTACGTTAAGTTCTATATTTAGCATTACAGCATTGTTCGTCGTAGGAGCCACGGTAGCTGTAGTCTCCAGCAAAAACGTGTTCTGGGGTGCCCTCAGGATGTCAATGGCGGGAGGTGCCGCTGCTGCTGTTACGTTCGCTATAGGAAACCTGATAGGTACTTCTATAATTAGTTGACTACGACAGGTTGAATATTACAACGCTTGATATTATATACAGCAGTATTAGCGTTATGCTTTCTAAAGTCCATGTTCGCCCAGTAGGCAAATCGACAGAAACACCGGCATCGGATTGTTTTCTTAGACTGGTAAAGATACCCCCTATTACCACGAGTGTCATCAAAATGGCTATGGTGCCTGCAACCATATGCACGGGAGATATACCGCTCCATATGGGACCATCTGTATACGCAAGTTCGTCCATGAAGAGAACAAATCCCATATTAAAAACATTACTACCTAAAACATTAGATATGGCCAATTCCGGAGCACCTATTCTAACTGCAGCAAACGATGTGGCTAGTTCCGGAAGAGAGGTGCTAAATGCCAAAAACTGAGTTCCCACGAAACTAGCGTGCCAATCCATTGCCACAGCTATGGAATCACCAGTTCTGGCCAAAAATATAGAAGCTAAAACCATAACGCCTGCAGAAAACGCATACAACATGGAGGCTTTTGAGAGTCCTGAGGATACCGGAACGTCAGATTGTTGCGTATCACTGGAAACCTCATCACTATTTTTTTCACTCTGAAAAACCATATACATAATTAGTAAAAACACCAATATTAGTAAGACAGACATCGGACTTACATAAGTGTTTATCGCAAATATTCCCGACCAGTAGACTAGTAATGCCAAAGTGGCAACACCTATGATAGCTGCACCAGAAAAAGCTACTAAGATAGGAGCTCTTCCTACAGCTCCAAGTATTGGTCCATTTTTCCAAATTAAATCCAAGATGCCTATAATCAGGAGATTGAAAAGGTTGCTCCCGAAAGCATCCCCGGCAGCAAGATCCGGCTCACCAAGCAATATTATTGAACTTACGCCAGTGGCCAATTCCGGTAAGGACGTAGCGGTCGCCAATAGCAACACACCAACAAAAGAACGCCCCATACCAGTCTCCACAGCGATTATATCGGCTGATCTAACTAAATACTTTGAGGCAAAAAGAATGATTAATGCCATACCTGCCAACTGAAACCACAAGAGTGAACTTGCCATAAATATCAAGACTCCATAGAAAAATTAATTATGACTAGAAATGAGAAGCAAAAATTCATCAATTGCTAATAATCCGTCCATTATAGTCGAGCAAACATATATCCCATCCAAGAGTCTTGATCTGTTCCTCTATAACTGAACGATCACCAACAAGTAAGGTAACCAATCTGTCCTGGTCTAACATTTCTTTGGCAATCCTATTAACATTTTCCAAGGATGTGGCGGTGATTTCATCGACAATATGATTGTAATAATCATCGGGTAGATCGTAAGAAACTATCTGAGCCAGCCCTTCCAGAATTTGTCCTTGAGTCTCGAATAGGGAAGGAAACTCTCTTACCAAACTTGCTCTGGCGGATTCAAACTCATCTTTGCTGACAGGAGTGTCGGAGATAATCCGACGAGCTTCTTTTATGGTTTCGCTAAGGGCATCTCCAGTCACATCTGTTTGTACCGCTCCACCAAAACCGAACAACGATGATTGCTGATGCCAATCGATCCAAGATCTATATCCATAACTATAACCTTTATCCTGACGTAAATTCATATTCAATCTAGAGGTAAATTGCCCGCCAAATATATGGTCCAACAATATCAACGAAGAATAGTTCGCATTTATTCTTGGTGGACCTAATACCCCACACCTGATGATAGATTGAGCAGCACCAGGTTTATCCAATAAATAAATCGCCTTTGTTGGATTCGAGTAGAGTGAATCCGTGCGTTTTTCCGGTTGATTATCAGTAATCTTGACATTCCAATCACCAAAATGTTTATTGGTTATACTCTTTACATCATCCAAAGAAACATTACCAACTACCAATAATGTAGAACTCTCTGGGTCATAATTAGCTTTCCAATATTCTATTAGGTCTTCGCTCTTAAATTCGCCCACTGACTCTTCAGTTCCTCCAATTGGATGACCATATGCACTATCTAAACCATATATTAAGCCAGGAGCTATTCTACTTGCTAAAGCAGTTGAGTCATCTCTTAGCCTTCTTAAAGATGTCAGCCTTTCTTTTCTTATCCTATCGAACTCATCTTGAGGAAATGAAGGATTCTTGACTATATCCGATACCAATTCCATGGCCTTGTCAAAATAACGATCTATAGTTGCAGTAGAGAACACAGTTCGCTCCCTACCTACAGATATATTGAGCTGAGTACCCATAAATTCAAATTCACTGCTTATCTCCTGACTTGTGCGGCTGATCGTACCTTCCTGTAACATAGATGAGGTAAATGCGGACAACCCTGGTTTGTTTGAAGGATCTGTTGAGGCTCCTGACCCTAGCAGTAATCCAAACGTTACAATGGGTAATTCATGCTTTTCGACTAAAAGAACATTGAGACCATTCTCTAATTTAGTTCTTTTGGTAACTGGCGGAATAAATTTCTTTTGTTTCTCAGGGCTGGGTTTCAGAGAACGGTCTACCTGCTCTGCTGTTTGATTAAACGATGGTTCAGGTAAAACCACCAAGGATACTAATCTGGTAGACAAGTAAATCTGTGCTACTCTGGTGATGTCTTCAGGGGTTACAGCGATATAACGTTCGAAATCAGTGTTTATTAATCCTGGATCTCCACCGAAAACATTGAATGAATTCAATCTATTAGCCCTACCACCAAACCCTCCTACCTGTGCCATCTGTCTAATTCTTTGAAGTTCCATCACATTCTTTATTCTCTGCAATTCTTCCTGTGATGGAGGTTCTTTTTGTATTTTCTCAATCTCGCCGAGAACAGCATCCTCTATCTCTTTGATTGAATGATCTGGTGCGGCAGTAGCCTCTAAGTAAAATTCTCCAGCTATCTCAGAAGGGCCGTTGCCTACACCAACACTCTGGGCAATACGTTGCTCGTACACCAATGTTTTGTGCAGTCTTGATACTTTACCTGCACCCAGTATAGAAGCCAAGATAGACAACGCTGCTTCATCATCATGAAATCTTGGAGTTGAAGGCCAAGCCAGTATAAGTTTAGGAAGAAGCACTTTGTCGTAAAGAGTAATACTCGTCTTTCCCTGTATCATACTTTCCATATTGGATTTACGGCTCAAGCTTGGTCCCTGCTTCAAACTCCCAAAGTATTTTTCCACCTGAGCTTTTGTTTTATCCATATCAAAATCACCAGCTATTGATAAACTAGCGTTAGATGGACTATAAAATTCCATGAAGAATTTCTTGGCGTCCTCGAGTGTTGCTGCATTTAAATCTTCGTGAAACCCTATAGTCGGCCAATGATACGGATGAGGAAGTGGATATAGAGCTTGTTGAAGGTAGATAGAAGCCATACCGTAAGGACGATTTTCATAACTTTGTCTGCGTTCGTTTTTTACAACATCCCTTTGAATATCAAATCTGTTCTGATCTAAGGCATCAGCCAAAAACCCCATCCTATCGGATTCTAGCCAAAGTGCTAATTCTAGGTAATTTGATGGCACATTTTCCCAGTAATTTGTCCTATCTGGAGTAGTAGAGCCGTTCAAGGTGGCTCCTATATCTTGCAATGGTTCGAAAAAGGATTTGTTGTGGTTTTTTGATCCTTCAAACATGAGATGCTCAAATAGGTGTGCATAGCCTGTTTTACCTGGTTCTTCATCTTTCGAGCCGACATGATACCAGACATTCACCGATACTATTGGCAGTGAATTGTCTTGGTGTAAAACAAGATCCATTCCATTACTCAAGGTTAGTTTTTCAAATTCTATAAACACACGAGACTCCAATTAAACTTTGTATGATAAAACCCCGGTTGTACCGATTAAGTCCAATTAATTATATATGCATGTCCAAATGTATCCAATATATAAACCGCTAATAAAAACTAATTTCGCCTATTCTAAGTTAGATAAACCACCACTAAGCTGTTTATACATCCACAAACTTGACATTAAATAAAATACGTATAGCCTAGAATTCATCATCCAAATAGTTGGGAATAGGAGATCAAGATATGGACGAAACTGAAATCCTTCTCGAAAAATTATCAAATGCCCACGGTCCGTCCGGGTTTGAGGGACCAGTACGATCGATAATGATTGCAGAACTCGAACCCCTGTGTGACAGTATTGAAACCGACGGGATGGGTTCTCTTATAGGCCGATTCAATACTAATAGCAAAGCTCCTAAAGTTATGGTGGCAGCCCACATGGATGAAGTTGGCCTGATGGTTAAATATATAACACCAGAAGGTTACATCAAATTTCAGCCCCTAGGTGGATGGCTAGATCAGGCACTGATAAATCAGAGATGGACGATCTTGGGTAAGAATGGCTACGTAGAAGGAATAACCGGTATTAAAACTCCACATGTAATGAGTGCGGAAAGTCGTACTCAGGTTTTCAAACGGGACCAAATATTTATAGATGTAGGAGCAAAAGACAAACAGGACGCGGAAGAAAGATTGGGCATAACACCGGGAGATCCAATAGCCCCTCACAGCAAATTCACTTTGCTGAACGGCAATGATCTATATTTGGGCAAAGCCTGGGATGATCGGATTGGTTTGGCTGTTATAGTGGAAGTTATTAAAAAACTTAACAAAAAATCTTTACCGAACAATCTTTACGCTGTATCAACCGTACAAGAAGAGATAGGACTACGTGGAGCTCATACAAGTAGTCACAAAATAAACCCGGACATTGGAATAAATATAGAATCTGGAGTGGCAGGCGATTATCCGGGTATTACTATAGAAGAATCACAAGAAAAAATAGGCGCAGGACCAGCCATTTTCCTTCATGATGCTTCTATGCTACCAAATCTGAAATTGAGGGATCTTGTGGTAGATATATCTAAACAAAATAATATTCCGTTACAGTTCGAAGTCCTTAATGGATACGGTGAGGACGGAGCAGAGATCCAAAAATCTTTTGACGGAGTACCAACAGTGAACATAGCCATACCAACACGTTATTTACACAGCCACTATGGAGTAATTAGTCGTAAAGACTTAGATAACACTGTAAATCTTGTGTGCGAACTTCTGAAATCGCTAGATGAAAAACTAATTGAGAATATAAAAACATTCGATTAACATAATTATGATACCAACCTCTGAATGACAAAGAAAAACCCCGAAGTCTGTTGGTTAAAAACCACTCGGTGGACTTTACTCGAGAACTTCGGGGTACGGTGCCTGTCGGTATTCCGTAAACGTATACCGGAGCGCCTTTATGTCCAGTATAGCTTACGCTTCAGACACCTCACTACAAGTCCGTTTATCAGATATCAATATTGACCACCTCCTTTCCTAGCTTAGGCATAAGATACACCTATATGAGAGTGAAGGCAATGGTTAATTTGTTGTCTATTTGTGCTGGAAGCGTGGTCTCAAAAGTCTGTGTCTCTCATTTATATCCAAGACTCTTTTCCGCATCCTTATTACGTTCGGTGTGATTTCAGCTATTTCGTCTTCAGCTATAAATTCCAACGACTCCTCTAGGCTGAGTTTTATTGGCGGTTCCAGCCTTTCAACTATCTCTGAGGTAGACGATCTCATGTTAGTAACTTTACGTTCTTTACATATATTCAGCGGTAAGTCCATATCTCTGTTGTGAGTACCAACAATCATACCCCCATAAACCTGGGTGTTTGGAGGAATAAAAGTTTGTCCTCGTTCTTGAGCATTCTTGATTCCATAAGAGACAGCCACACCACTTTCAGATGCTACAATTGCTCCGGCTCGCTTAGGTTTGACATTACCTTTCATAATCTGATGCTCTTCTAATTCCGTATTCATAATTGCATTGCCTTTGGTAGCTTTCGATATAAATCCCCTGAATCCTATTAACCCTCTAGTCGGCACTGAGTAGATAATGCGCATATTATTATTGTCATCAGCCTGCATGTCTTTCATCTGTCCCAATCTAGAAGATAATTCCTCTGTTATTACGCCTACAAATTCACTAGGGCAATCAATTGTAATCTTTTCGTATGGTTCATATGGCGCGCCTTCGATTATCCTTATAATCGCTTCAGGCTTAGAGACCTGGAATTCTAGACCTTCCCTACGAATGTCTTCGATTAATACGGAAAGATGTAATTCTCCTCTACCGGACACTTTGAATTCCTCCGCACTATCGGTCTTTTCAACTCTCATACTGACATTGGTCTGTAATTCCTTTTGTAAACGAGCCCAGAGATCTCTAGAAGTAGCATATTTACCATCTTTCCCAGAGAACGGAGAGGTGTTGACACCGAAAGTCATCATCACTGTAGGCTCTTCTATTGAAATACGCCCCAGAGATTCTGGATTCTCTCTGGAGGTTATGGTATCTCCAATAGAAATGCTTGTTGCACCTGATACAGCAACAATATCTCCTGCTCTCGCATCATCTACTTCATATCTAGATAGATCTTTAAAAGAAAATAAATGGTCTGCTTTAAACGGCATATGTGAACCATCTTCCCCTATAAAAACAAGAGGTTCATTCTTGTTGATGTTGCCCCTAAATATCCGGCCTATGGCTATCTGTCCGATATGGTTATCATAATCTAAAGCGGCTACCAGCATTTGCAACCCACCATCGGCATCCACAACAGGTGCCGGAATATATTCCAGTATGGAATCAAATAGAGGTGTCATATCTACTGGTTCATCATACAATTCGTTGATCGCATACCCTTCCTTGGCAGAGGCAAAAAGTATAGGAAAGTCCAACTGGTCAGCATCTGTAGCTAATTCTAGAAAAAGATCATTTATTGCATCTACAGTGGTCTCAATTTCATCTTTTGAACGATCGATCTTATTTATCACTACCAAAGGCTTTAATCCAGATTCCATGGCCACCTTCAAAACGTATTTTGTCTGTGGCATAGGACCGTCAATAGCATCTACAACTAATATGCAGCCGTCTGCCATATTAACAACACGCTCGACCTCACCACTAAAATCCACATGCCCTGGAGTATCAATTATATTCAGGGTGACATCTTTGTATTTGATAGCAGTATTTTTGGCGAGTATTGTAATACCACGTTCTCGTTCTTGTGGATTGGAATCCATTATCAACTCGTTGACTTGTTGATTCTCTCTAAATATCTTGCTGAATTTCAGCATGGCGTCTATAAGAGTAGTCTTTCCATGATCAACGTGTGCAACAATGGCAACATTGCGAAAGTGAGATTGAGTTTGTAAAGCCATAATGGGTTTTCTTAGTTAGTTCTCTAGAATTTTAATATATTTGCCAACAAGTTACAGATCATATCAGAAATGAACAATTAATCAATGGTTTTAAAAAGAGATAGGAAAGTTAATGGTGGGCCCGGCAGGGATCGAACCTACGACCAATCGGTTATGAGCCGACCGCTCTACCACTGAGCTACGGGCCCTTATCTACAAATAAACTAAACATCGAAAAGCATCAACAAGATTACTGCACATCTAACAATTTAACAACCCTATCCAATATACGGTTGCCCACATCATATTTGCTCATTAAAGGAACATCTTCAGTGTCTCCTGATTGATCCAATATGATGACTTTGTTGTTATCAACGTTGAACCCACTCTCCGTGGATGTAATATCATTAGCTGCTATCAATGAAAACCCTTTTTCAATCAGTTTCTTTTGTGCATTATCCAGTAGGTTTTCGCTCTCAGCCGCAAATCCTACCTTCAGAACTGTTTCCGGCACATCTTTAATAAAATCTTCGTTTTGTACTAATTCTATAGATAGCTGATTCTGCTTAACAGTAATGTCTTTCTTTATCTTCTGATCAGAAACATTCTTGGGTCTATAGTCACTGACCGCAGCAGCCATAACCAACACATCAGCATTTTCGCAGGCAGATAAGACCTGTTCTTTCATTTCCTCTACAGTACCTACATTTCTCATATCAATACCGCTGATTGAAGGCAAGGCATTCGGAGCTGTGACTAAAGTAACTTTAGCACCCCGATTTCTTGCTGCCCTGGCGATTGCGAATCCCATCTTTCCAGAAGATCTGTTTGTAATAACTCGAACTGGATCGATAGGTTCTTGAGTACCTCCGGCACTTACGACTATATTTTTGCCGTCTAGATCTCCATTTATGCCCAATATGCCCTCTAAAGAATCAACTATGTATGGAACTTCTACCAAACGTCCCATGCCTACAAATCCGGATGCTAATCTACCTTCACTTGGACCCAATATAAAAATGCCTCTGTCTCTTAACTTCTGTATATTCTCCTGTGTGGCAGGGTTCTCGAACATGAACCCATCCATAGCTGGAGCAACCAAAACGTTAGCTTGGGAAGCAAGGATCGTAGTTGTAAGGATATCATCTGCAAATCCATGAGCTATTTTGGCTATAGTATGAGCTGTAGCAGGATACACAATAATCACATCTGCTTCATGTGCGAGAGAAACGTGGGATATAGCCTGTTTTGAACTCGGATCAAACATATCAACGTATACATCACGACCAGTAAGGCTTGTAAATGTAAGAGGGGAAATAAAATTGGTAGCCCCTTTGGTCAACACAACATCAACCACGGCACCTTGTTGTGTTAACTTGCTAGCTAAATCTGCTGCTTTATAACAGGATATACTACCAGTTACTCCGAGAACTATATTCTTTCCGAAAATTGGATTGTTCATTTCTGCAACCATCATTTCTTTGGTTCGGTATTTAAATTCAGTTCATATATCAACCTAAGCCCGATCAAAGTGAGATCCGTATTTATCTCATCGAAGATATCTGTTTCTTGGTCAATAATCCGAGCCATTCCCCCAGTGGCGACAACTTTAACATTGCCACCCATCTCCTTTTTAAATCGTTGTACCATGGCCTCCACCATGCCCACATGGCCGTAAAATATACCGGATTGTATACTAGCGGTGGTATTTCTTCCGATAGCGCTTTTAGGAGGAATTAATTCCACTTTCCTCAACTGGGCCGTACGTTCATACAAGGCCTGAGCAGTCAGATTTATACCAGATGCAATGGCACCTCCAATATACGTTCCATCTTTAGAAACGGCATCAAATACTGTTGCTGTTCCGAAGTCCACTATAATTACAGGACCTCCATAAATATCGTACGCAGCCGCCGCATCCACAACTCTATCTGATCCAACATCCCTTGGGTTTTCGTATTCTATACGCACTCCTGTCTTAATACCGGTCCCTACGACTAAAGGGTCTACCTTAAAATACGAATTTGATAATTCTTGAAAAACCTGAGTTAGAGGCGGAACAACGCTACAGATTGAAACTCCAGTTATATTTTCTGTCTGGACATTTTTCAAGGGAAGCATGTTCCTAATTAGTATCGCGTACTCGTCAGGCATTTTATTGGTATCCGTGGCCATGCGCCAAGTAGCAACGAGTTTTGCATTCTCGAACACACCCATTGTTATATTGGTATTGCCAACATCTATCGCTAGTAACACAATAAATCTCCAAAACAAGTATACATTTGGGCTATATAGGTAGCAACTGGAACAAACATTCCTCGTATGCTAAATAAGTGCTTCCTTTAATCTACTGATTTCGTAAGGAAGTTCTAACAATAAATCACTGGCAAGAACCCCAGTGTCACCAACGTTTTCTTTTAACCACTTTCCAGCAGATCCATGCACGAAAACTCCCAGTGTGGCCGCATCGAAATTTGAAAGCCCTTGAGCAACAAACCCGGCAACCATGCCAGCCAATACATCTCCAGTACCTGCAGAAGCAAGCACTGGATTTATAAACGGACTTACTCTTACTGGTCCATCTGCGGAACTGATTACACTATATGGTCCTTTCAAAATAACCGTCTTACTCCACTTCTTTGAGTTTTCTCTAGCCACATTCAGCCTATTCCCATTAATGTCACCCACCTTGATCCCTGTCAACCTAGACATTTCACCAGGATGAGGAGTTACTATAGTATTGTTATTGATATATGTCCACCATTCTGGACTCTCTGCCATAATATTTAGAGCGTCCGCATCAAGTATTATTGGGATCTCTGGAAAACTGTTACTAAACAAAGTTTGTTTCAGTAATTGTTGTACAGCAAAAGATTGACCCAAACCACACCCTATCAAAACTGCATCGTATCTAGGCAACTCCTCAAGTATTAGGTCTGGAGCGTCTGTGATAAGTTCATCCAAATCATCGGGTAATGGTAGATATGTAATCTCAGTCAGGCTAGTAGAAATACTCGGCTGTAAATTTCTTGGAATTGCTAGTGTCACCAATCCGGCGCCAACCCTTAAAGCAGATTCGCAGGCTAATTTTGCCGCACCTATGTAGCGTTCAGACCCAGCTACAACCAACACTTTCCCGTATGTACCTTTATGCGAATCTAGTGGTCTTTTTGGCAATAATGACTTAACGCTATCAACTGTAATTAATTCCTCGTTACCATTCTCGGTTATAACTCCAGGGATGCCTATATCAATCACCTCCAATATTCCGACACTAGCAATACCAGGACTATTAAAAAGGCCGAATTTAGGAAGTCCTAGGGTTAACGTGAAATCCGATAGTATACTTGACTCATCTAGTTCTCCAGTATCTGGATTTATCCCAGTCGGAATATCCACTGATACAATAATTAGTGTAGGGTTAATGCGCTTAGCTTCATTTACAATATCCAGTATTTTTAGCAAAGAGTCATCTAATTTACGAGACTTACCTGTTCCCAATATAGCGTCTACAACAACGTCCATACTAGACAATAAAAGCCTTAAATGAGCATCATCAACACCATCTTCTGGGTACAGAAGATTCACGCCTTTGTTGATAAGATCATCTATTTTAGAGACATGTTCTTTACTACCAAATGGGAGATATATCGTAATATCGTATCTATAATCACTCAAATAAGAAGCTGCAACCAATCCATCTCCGCCATTATTTCCTGGGCCTGCCAGTATCAATATGGATTTAGGTTTGGTTCTCAATTCTTCGAAAATACTATGAATCCTGTTAGCAACTCCGAAACCCGCTCTATCCATGAGTTCACTAGCAGAAATGCCTTGATCAAAACATTTCTGCTCTATGGCTCTCATACCACTGACGTCAACTATTTTCATCTAAATTCATCACAACCGAAGCTATTGCATAATCATTTGAATGAGAAAGGCTCAAAGCCACTTGAACAACCCCTAGTTCATCAGCTTTCTTTAACGCCCTTCCATGAAGAAGGATTTCCGGTGCCTGACCGCGTTTTCTTGTAACTTCTATTTCTCTCCAGCCCACTCCCCTGATGCCAGTTCCAAGAGCTTTCATGACTGCCTCTTTTGCGGCAAATCTTGCTGCTAGTTGAGGTACTCGTGATCTACAGTATTCTTGCTCACCTTGAGTATATATACGATTCAGAAAACTTTCTCCCCAACTGTCCAAAACCCTCTTCAGTCTGTACAACTCCAGAATATCCACACCTACTCTTAGCATCATCAAATCCTTCTGTGATTTTAATACGGTCACCATTTCTGGGTTAAAGCATTATATTCTTGCCGGTGGTAAGTGTCTATCTACCACCAATTATGGACTAATAATTTAGACCAATCATTCGTCATAAAACGCAAGCCTAGTAACGATTATCATCAAATGTTACTATTCAAATGAACTAAATTTTCAGGAGAGAAACATGTCCGCTGCTATCATAGACGGTAAGAAGTGTGCACAGGATGTAAAAAATGAGGTGGCAGTAGAGGTGCAAGCACTCAAGGCTCGGAGCATAACTCCTGGACTGGCAGCTATATTGGTTGGAGATGACCCAGCGTCCGCTATATATGTTAGAAACAAAAGCTCGGCTTGTAACGAAGTTGGAATACATTCCGAAATATTTAGACTACCAGATAACACTAAAGAAGAAGATCTTATAAGCCTAATAAAAACGTTAAATAATGACAAGAATTTCCATGGTATATTGGTCCAGCTACCATTACCAAAGCATTTGAATGAGCGGTCTGTTATAGAATCATTGGACCCACTCAAAGACGTGGATTGCCTACACACATCAAATATGGGTAGACTAGTCGATGGATCGTCAATCTTTACTCCTGGAACCCCGTCTGGCATACAAGAATTACTGAAGAGGTGCGGGTACTCCACAGACGGCAAACACATAGTGATATGTGGAAGAAGCAACATAGTGGGCAAACCCGCGGCCCTACTGTTTATACAAAAAGGAGATTGGGCCAATGCTACGGTCACTGTTTGTCACACGGGAACAAAAAACCTGTCTGAATTTACACGATCTGCAGATATATTGATAGCTGCAGTAGGCCGTCCAAAAATCATAACGGCAGATTTAGTCAAAGAAGGGTCAGTCATAATCGATGTAGGCATAAACAGAGTTCCGGATGAAACGAAACGGAGTGGTTATAGGTTAGTAGGAGATGTGGACTTTGACAACGTGGTAGATAAAGTGTCTGCCATTACACCTGTTCCAGGTGGAGTAGGCCCTATGACTGTAGCAATGTTGTTATTAAACACTCTGAAATCAGCACAACAAGCATTTTCCGGATGATGAGACTATAAATTTCGCTGGGGAGTATTTGGAAAGCCTAAAACGATACCTTACATAACAATGCAAACTAAAGATTTCGATTACAAATTGCCCGAAGCATTAATAGCACAGACACCCCTTGCAAAACGGGATCATTCCCGTTTGATGCTACTGGACAGAACAACCAACAATATAGAACATTCACAGTTTTATAACATCGGTCAATTCCTACATCCGGGAGATCTATTAATCACAAACAACAGTCGCGTAATTCCTGCTAGACTAAGGGGAACAAGGATTCCTACTGGCGGTAAAATGGAATGCCTGCTATTGGAAAAAACAGATGTCCACGTCTGGAAGGCACTCGTAAAACCTGGAAGAAGTTTAAAAACTGGCGATTATTTTTCCATTGACGGCGTAAATTGTAAAATCTTAGAGGAAATGGACGAAGCTTTAAGAGTAATTTACATAGAAGATGAATCTGTAATAGAAAAATCCGGCAATGTGCCTCTTCCTCCTTATATCCATACCCACCTAGACGAGCCCGATAGATATCAAACTGTCTACGCTAAATTTGACGGAAGTGCGGCAGCTCCAACAGCAGGCCTGCATTTCACAAACCCTCTGTTAGAAGACTTGCAAGCTTCTGGAATAGATATAGCCAGTGTGACACTACATGTGGGACTGGACACTTTTAAACCGGTATCTGAAGAAAATCCTGTAAAACATAAAATCCATACGGAATATTTCGAGGTTAATAAGGATGCCGCAGAAAAAATAAATTTAACCAGACAAAACGGTGGAAGAATAATTGCTGTTGGAACCACTAGCGTAAGAGTTTTAGAACAAATATCTCTATCCTGGTCTCAGGAGAACACCCACAAAGTTAAACCCACCTCTGGTTGGGCAAATATATTTATTCTTCCCGGACACAAATTTAAATTGGTAGATGCAATGATAACTAATTTTCATATGCCCCGTTCGACATTGTTAATGTTAGTATCCGCTTTTGCCGGACGTGAATTAATAATGGCGGGATATAAAACAGCTATACAGAATCAATATCGATTCTACAGTTTCGGCGATTGCATGCTAATCATCTAATGGTATTATGTCTGTATGTCGCTACTTAGAATCTCTAAGTAATAATAAATGGAGGTGTAGTATGTGGAACGATTGGCAGACAGATTCATACGAGGGCCAAACCTCGGAACTTGTGAAAATTAAAGGATATCAAGACGACGAAATAAACGCTTATGTTGCCAGACCTAACGGTACAGGGCCATATCCTGGGGTAGTATTGCTACACCATATGCCCGGCTGGGACGAATTTTGCCGGGAAACCGCGAGGCGGTTCGCAGATCATGGATACATAGTAATATGTCCAAATCTGTATGAAAGATTCGGACACGGAACACCGGTTGATGTTGCCGCTAAGGCAAGAGGTGAAGGAGGAGTTTCGGACGAAAGTGTAGTAGCAGATGCTAAAGCATCACTAGATTATTTAAAAGGACTATCAAACTGCACTGGAAAAGTAGCAGTATTAGGTCACTGCTCTGGAGGTCGCCACTCTTATCTCGCTGCCTGCCGTGTAACTGGCTTCAGTGCAATAATCGATTATTGGGGTGGAAACGTAATTATGCCTCCAGATCGGATTACTGAGAAACAGCCAGTTTCGCCCATAGAATATACTAAGGATCTTAGTTGCCCAATTTTGGGTATTTTTGGCAATGATGACCAAAACCCTCCACCAGATCAGGTAGATCAACACGAAGAAGAGTTGAAAAAGCATGGCAAGTCATATGAGTTCCATAGATATGATGGTGCTGGTCACGGATTTTGGTACTACGATCGCCCAGCTTACAGACAGGAACAAACTATGGATTCCTGGGGCAAAACATTTGAATTCTTATCAACGCATCTTTCTTAATTATTGAGACAAGAGGAAGTAAAAAATGTGCACAATGATAGTAGAAAACGTAGCAATAGATGGAAGCGGTAAAGGAGCGAAAGGTTGGTTTAACCTGAAAAAAGCTAACGTGTCCTTCGATCACCCTTTCAATGCCCAGTTTGATCATTCACTAAATATAGATTTTGTTAATGATGACCTAGGAATAGAGCACAGAGTGGCCGTGGAGCTGTCCAGAGATTCGGCCCAGAAACTGATAGAAGCAATAAGCACTGCCCTGTCTCGTGGTGACGAACAACTCGGACCCACCTAGACACCGCAGAACTTTGCGTAAATATATTATCTTGGGCAAGGAGTACAATTGTTGAGAACACATTTCTCCTTGCCCAAAAAACCTTCAACCTATACGGCCACCCCTGGTATTCGGTTGACAAACACGGCCGCACACTGTATCCTCAACACGTCCAAAATAGTTAAATAATTAATTCGCGTCCGGTTCTTGGGTTATTTACCCACTTCATTTTCAACTCATAAATCTGTAAACATTGTTTGAGTTTTGAATGTAGATTTTGAGGTCAGGATGCAAGGACAATTCGGAGGTGTGAGCCTTAGAAAATACTGACGGTAAAGAGCGGCATTAATCGTAATTTAATGACCCCGTTTTAGTGCCTAGATAAATTTTTTGTAGTGTCTACGGTACTCGTATATGTAGAGAGCCATAGTACGAATCTAATTGAGGAGTAATATGTTAAGAAACATGTTTGGCAAGACCCAGTTTTTGGGTTCAATGATAGTGATACTAAGTATAGCGCTATTCGCAGTTGCTTGCGGCGGGGATGAAGAGCCCACGCCTGTTCCTGCAACAAGCGCACCCGTTGCAACTGCAGCACCTGCTGCAACTGCAGCACCAACCGAGGCTCCTGCTGCGGTAGAGGAAGCGGTTGTAGAAGATAGTGATGAAGTTATTGCATTCCACGACGGACAGTGGGGAAGTAACTGGGTTCACTTGGCAATCGCCAGATATATCCTTGAAAACGGTTACGGCCGTGAAACCAAGGAAGTACAGGGTTCCACAGGAACAATGAAACTAACCCTGGTTGAGGGCGATGTACACATAAACATGGAAACATGGAGAATGAATATTCCTGTATGGTACGAAGAGCACACCACAAGTGGTGCACTAGTTGACCTCGCAGGAACAACCGATCCGTTAACAGCACTGCCTGCAGGTTCTCCTGGACAGACAGTTGCCGTAGCAGGTCAGGGATTCTACGTGCCAGCCTATATGGTAAACGGTGATGCAGAGCGTGGTATAGAAGCCACTGCTCCAGATTTGAAAACAGTACAGGACCTGCGTAAATACAAGGAACTCTTCGCAGATCCTAACGACCCAACCAAGGGTGCAGTGTATAACTGTATACTCGGATGGGAATGTCAGAAGGTTAACCGGGCTAAGTGGTTTGCATACGATATGTACACCGACTTTAACGTGATAGAGCCTGGTGGATCTGCTGCTCTTAAGGCCGCTGTTGTAGCTCCTTACGAAGCAGGAGAGCCTTTCGTATCCTACTACTGGCAGCCAACAGATGTGGTAAACCTACGTGACTTGATCCTTCTGGAAGAACCAGCATGGAACCAGGAATGTCAGGATGCTACAGATGCTGCTGTTGTGGAAGAACCTTATGAATCAACAATCGGTTGTGCATTCCCAATATCAGACACTCATACACTAGTGAATGGTGAATTTGCAAAGCGCAATCCAAGAGTTATAAACTTCCTAACCAACTACTACGTAGAGCCTAAACCTTTGGCTCAGGCAGAAGCGTATAAGGCTGAAGCTGATGTAGAGTGGGTAACAGTAGCTATTAAGTACCTAAGAGAGAACGAAGACGTCTGGTCCACTTGGATAACCGATGACAATAGCGCTGAAATAATCGCTAACGTTAAGACTCAACTGGATCTCGAACCCGCCACTCCTGAGGTAGCCGTTGCAGCTCCTGCCATGGAGGAATCCGGTGAGGTTATTGCATTCCACGACGGACAGTGGGGAAGTAACTGGGTTCACTTGGCAATCGCCAGATATATCCTTGAAAACGGTTACGGCCGTGAAACCAAGGAAGTACAGGGTTCCACAGGAACAATGAAACTAACCCTGGTTGAGGGCGATGTACACATAAACATGGAAACATGGAGAATGAATATTCCTGTATGGTACGAAGAGCACACCACAAGTGGTGCACTAGTTGACCTCGCAGGAACAACCGATCCGTTAACAGCACTGCCTGCAGGTTCTCCTGGACAGACAGTTGCCGTAGCAGGTCAGGGATTCTACGTGCCAGCCTATATGGTAAACGGTGATGCAGAGCGTGGTATAGAAGCCACTGCTCCAGATTTGAAAACAGTACAGGACCTGCGTAAATACAAGGAACTCTTCGCAGATCCTAACGACCCAACCAAGGGTGCAGTGTATAACTGTATACTCGGATGGGAATGTCAGAAGGTTAACCGGGCTAAGTGGTTTGCATACGATATGTACACCGACTTTAACGTGATAGAGCCTGGTGGATCTGCTGCTCTTAAGGCCGCTGTTGTAGCTCCTTACGAAGCAGGAGAGCCTTTCGTATCCTACTACTGGCAGCCAACAGATGTGGTAAACCTACGTGACTTGATCCTTCTGGAAGAACCAGCATGGAACCAGGAATGTCAGGATGCTACAGATGCTGCTGTTGTGGAAGAACCTTATGAATCAACAATCGGTTGTGCATTCCCAATATCAGACACTCATACAATAGTGAATGGTGAATTTGCAAAGCGCAATCCAAGAGTTATACAGTTCCTAACCAACTACTACGTAGATGCTAAGCCTTTGGCTGAAGCAGAAGCGTATAAGTCTGAAGCTGATGTAGAATGGGTGGACGTTGCTGTCAAGTACCTGAAAGAGAACGAAGACGTCTGGTCCACTTGGATAACCGATGATAACAGACTTGAGATAATAGCTAACGTTAAATCTCAATTGTCCCTCGAAGATTAATCTTCGGACAATAAAAGCGTAGTTAGATAAAGGGAGGCGGTGATTAATTTACCGCCTCCCTTTACTTTTAAGTATTGCTATACAAATATAGACAATTTATACTTCTTCCCTGTGTTCCCAAAATTTCACAAACCATTCTATGGCTGGATTGTAGTAGCAGTTGGATCTTTAGTTGCTTTTAGTTCCGGCCCTGGACAATCTTATACATTCGCAGTTTTTATAGATCCTATGATAAATGATACAGGTTTATCTAGGACAAACTTGTCTACACTTTATGCAGTTGGTACCGGATTAAGCGCTGCAACCGTATTTGTAACAAGCCGCTTGGCCGATCGATATGGTACCAAGATTGTAATAGTTATAGCTATAACCTGCCTCACATTAACTTGCTTTGGAATGTCGATTGCAGTGGGAAGCATTTCCTTTTTTATAACATTCGCTGCACTTAGAGCTCTTGGACAAGGATCGCTCCCTATAAATGCCACCCTAGTAACCGCACAATGGTTCGTAGCAAACAGAGGTAAGGCAATGGCAGTAATGGGCTTGGGTTTCGCTGCCTCCATGGCTTTTATGCCCTTCTTATCCCAAAACCTAATAGATCGGTTTGGCTGGCGAGAAACATATGCAATATTAGGCGTATTAGTATGGATATTGGTAGTACCGTCAGTAACATTATTACTACGTGATACTCCCGAAGAAATGGGACTCTATCCGGACGGGGATAATAAACCGCCCGAATCTGAAATCCATTCCCAGAACACCTACGAACAAGATAGGCGAAAGGTTTTAACATCCGTCATGTTCTGGAGTTTAGCTATACCCCTTTGTACTTCACCTTTTGTATCAACGGGTCTGATGTTCCACCAAGTTGCGATATTTAGTGAAAAAGGTTTTTCCTCAGGCCTAGCAGCTGGCATATTCATACCATTGTCCCTAACATCACTCGGATCCTCTATAATTTCTGGTGCA
>CAZNWQ010000013.1:0-21693 GCA_964576965.1 uncultured Dehalococcoidia bacterium | reverse complement strand
AGGCAAAATTTATGCGGAACGCTTCTCCACCACTATAAGTCTCATAACTTCTTGTGCCCAATTCATCCGATATTTTGATGTCTAATGTTTCTCTCGGATCGCCTCCAGACCTACTTTCCCTTTGCGTTTCAAGTTTCAGGCTCATACGATAATCTGTTATCCGCCCAAGAATTTCATCTGCTTCATTCTCTAACTCCGGTATTGCCTGCTCTATTATTAGTGCCTGTATACCACCTTTTCCAAATGCTACAGATAACTGTTCATATAGGCCTTTCTCATTGGCGGTTTCTTGCAAATCTTTCATCTTGTCTGTTCTAATCTGCATCAAGCCTTTGAGCCTATCTAAGTTTCCCTGAATAGCTCCTATATTGTGCAGGGTCTGTTCCCTTTGAATTCTCAATGTGCCTAGTTCAGTCTTTGTCTGCTCGTAAAATTTATTCATTTCATTTGAGGTATTCAGGTCAAAATCAAGTTCATTCAAATCTGTTTGAATTTCTTTCAGTCGACCAATGGAATATTCCATCAAAGTTCTTTCATTTTCCAAGGACATCTGTACTTGCTTGACCATCTCTTTACTAACTCTTGCTGATTCTAGTTCCTTGAATAAATTATCCCTATTAGCCTCTGCTATTTTACGATCAGAAAAATAATTCTCTTCTTTGTTCCAAAGTTTTTTTTGCATGACAGAAACTTGCTTCTCAGTTTGTTTCACGATTCCGTCGTTCTCCCGATGTTGTGATGCCTTTTGCTTGCCTTCCGATTCGTACGATTCAGCAAGTCTCTGACATCCTTCAGCTCCTAGTTCTTCTCCACACAAAGGGCAATCTGGATTACCATCTCCTGACTTAGTCTGCTCCCACAATAAATCTACTTTTATTCGAAGATCTTCCATATCATTTTTCAGTTTGATATTTGTTTCCTTTATACTTACTATATCGCCAAGAAGTCTGTTAATATTTTCCCTTTCTTGACTTATTTCCTCAGGCAACAAAGTTATCTTTGCCAAATCACTTTCTGACAATTCAAGTTGTCTTTCTAGCACACCAATGGCATTACTCTTTTGTGTCAAATCATCCACAGTTTTACTCTGGCTTTCAACATTTACCTGTCTGTTATTTATTTCGTTGGACATCCGCTTTTGTTCTTCTTCTAATCTATCTAATTCAATACGTATACGGCTCTGTTTCTGTAATTCAGTAAAATAAATTTCGATCTTGTCCTCTAACTCAGATATTTTCACATCCAATATTCCCGTCTCATTTTTTGCGGCTTGCAATCTAGCTTCAAAATCCTGTTGATTGGAAAGATCTGAATCAATATTTTCTATTTCAAAACGAGTAGAACTTGCTTCCGAATCTTTTTGTCTCGTTAATAACCTTGCTTTTTCTGACAATTTTTCGTACCACTCGAGCCCCAAAACTTCCCCGAGTAATTCCTTCCTCTTAGAAGGTGTACTGGTCGTGAATAAGTCTGATTTACCCTGTAACAAGAATGCACTGCTAGTGAAAGTTTCGTAATCCATGTGCAGGAGGTTTTTTATTTTGGTCTCAGTTTCCCTAATTGAATTGCCTACTATAGGAAGATAAGTTCCGTCAGACATTAGTTGGAAGAAGTCCAACATTGTGGATCCTTGTCTCCCACCTTTAGGCTTTACATATCTCCTAGATACCCTATATCTTTCAGAATCTGCTCTAAATTCCAGGTCCACGCTCATTTCAGTCTCGCCCTGAAATATTAATTCCTCCTGGGATCGCGATCTAGCGGAACCCCAAAGAGCCCACGTAATCGCATCCAATAGTGCAGATTTGCCATGCCCGTTGTCCCCCGATAAACATGCTACATGTATGCCATCTAAATTCAATCTTGGCACATTATTGCGATAAGACAGAAAGTTTTTCACTTGTAGGCTGATAGGTATCACTGTTTAATCATCTCTTTCTCTATAGCAATTTACTTAGCATGACTGATATATGCATAAATATGCATATACGTGCGCGCTCCGTTCTTCTCTATGAAAGGTAACCTCAATTTCACTATATTTTACTATACATATCGACTAAAATGTAAATCTGAATGTATTCACATTTAAGTAATTAATCGGTTTTAACGGAGCAATCCAATGAATAATCCCGGATCACTTTTAGGAAAAGATAGCTCGCTGTTTATCGACCTATATGAACTCACTATGGCCCAGAGTTATCTGGAAAATGGAATGTCTGCAAATGCAACATTCAGTTTATTCGTACGCCCTTCCAAAGTAACTAGATCCTATTTGGTTTTTGCTGGGCTGGCGGAACTCGTTGACTATATACTGGCATATGGTTTCTACCAGGAATCTCTAGAATATTTAAAATCGACAAATCTGTTCAATAACAAATTCTTAGCCTATCTCGAAAATTTCCGATTCACTGGCACTATAAGATCTATGAGGGAAGGTACTATTTTTTTCTATGACGAACCCATTATGGAAGTAGAAGCACCTATAATTGAAGCTCAAATACTTGAAACCCTTATTTTGAATTTAATTCATCACCAAACCCTTATAGCCACAAAGGCTGCAAGATGTGTTTTTGCAGCCAACAAAAAAGGTTTGTCGGATTTCTCACTTAGAAGAAGCCACGGTATTGATGCAGGGATGAAATCCGCTAGAAGTAGTTTTTTGGTGGGTTTCGATACCACCAGCAATGTTTTGGCAGGAAAGACTTATGGAATTCCACTTAGCGGAACAATGGCTCATTCTTACGTGAGTAGCTTCCAAAACGAAATCGATGCGTTTCGCACCTATGCCCAGGACAACCCTACGAATACTGTTCTTTTGATCGATACTTACGATGTTACAATCGGTGCCAAAACAGCCACAATTGTCGGCAAGGAAATGGAATCTAGAGGACAAAAACTGAAAGCAGTAAGAATCGACAGTGGTGATCTCGTATCTCTAAGCGGAATTGTTAGATATATTTTGGATGATGCAGACCTGCAATATGTTCAAATAATTGCCAGCGGCGGTTTAGATGAATATCAAATATATGACTTGATAGATAAAAAATGCCCAATAGATGTTTTTGGTATAGGGACTCGCCTAGGAATATCCGAAGACATGCCGTCGCTGGACATGGTGTATAAATTAGTAAACTACGACAATAGAAATATTAAAAAATCTAGCGAGGGAAAAGAATACCTCTCAGGAAAAAAACAAGTCTTTAGGGTGTTGGACAAAGATAGCAACATGAATCAAGACATAATTGGATTCCATAATGAACCAGCTCCGCAAAATTCCATCCCTCTACTCGAAGAAACGGTTTCAGAAGGAAATATTGTATCAGCACTACCAGATCTCGAAACAATTCGGAGATATTTCACACAAGAGTTTTCTACTCTTGATACTAAGTATAAATTATTAGAAAAAGCTTCTGAATACCCGGTTATTGTTAGTAATGAACTCAAGCTACTACAAAATCCCAGACTTTAACCAAATGCCAATCCATACCCAATCCCCTTTTGTGTCCAACGTTATAATGTTATACTCCTATGGCTCGTCAAACTACATCGATTGGATTGGGTTTAGAGGTTAATCTTGAATAAAAAATTGAATTGGCTGGAAAATGGAACCATAACATCTCCAAAAAAATTCCTCGCAGGTGCAACTTATTCCGGAATAAGAACATATGCAGAGGATAAATTAGATTTGGGAATCTTGTATTCCGAAACTCCCTGTACTGTTGCCGGTACATTTACAAAAAATCAGATCAGATCGTTATCAGTAGTATTAGACCAAAAAAGAGTGTCAACTGGCCGTAGTCAAGCTCTTATTGTCAACAGTGGGATAGCAAACGCTTGTGTCGGAGAACAGGGCATGACCGATGCTATACAAATGGCGTCATTAGCAGCCGAACACTTGGGGATAGATGAAGAACTAGTCCTAGCCTCTAGCACTGGATTAATCGGCGTGGAATTACCTATGGCATTAATAAGAAATGGAGTAACTAAGATAACGGTCTCACCAGACGGTGGGCAAGCATTAGCTAGAGCAATAAAAACCACTGACAGAGTATCTAAAGAATTTGCTGTTGAATTCCAAGTTGGGGGAAATAGTTACATACTGGGCGGCATAGCAAAAGGCTCCGGCATGATACACCCTGACATGGCTACTATGCTTGCATTTCTATCTACTGACGCACCAGTAAATGCAGATTTTCTCCAAAAAACATTGTCGGAATCAGTAGCTGGGTCTTTTAATATGATAGACGTAGATGGCGACACTAGCACCAATGACAGTGTCATAATATTCTCGAACGGTGCAGGAGGAGGAGGAGAGATTAATGATAACAGTACAGACAGTGACGTTTTCGCTGAAGCATTAAACGAAATATGTATAGCCTTAGCTAAAGAAATAGCCAAAGACGGAGAAGGGGCGTCAAAACTTATAGAAGTTACTGTTCAAGGAGCCTCCAACAGCAATGACGCCAAGTTGGCAGCTAAATCGATTGCAGCATCCACTCTGGTTAAGTCAGCGATACATGGAGAAGACCCCAACTGGGGCAGGATAATGGTAGCCCTTGGATATAGTGGTGCTAAAGTAGAAGAGAGCTTGGTTTCACTTTACATTAACAATGTATGTCTTATGGAATCTGGAGTACCCATACCATTTTTCAAAGACGCAGTTTCCTTAACTATGGCGGAGGAAGAGGTCGGAATAAAAGTGGAACTAAATTTAGGAGAATCGTCTGCTACTTCTTGGGGCTGCGATATTAGTGAAGAATATGTATCCTTCAATAGTGAGTACACCACCTAAAACCGCCAAATAAATGGCCAACTATCTGCATAATATATCTGGAAATTAACTTGTTTAAAGATTCATCTAAAAAAACATTCTTGATTAAAATAGGTGGAAGCATCCTAGGTAGTCAAGATTCAACCATTGAAGACATTGTGACACTACAAAAACAGGGACATAAACCCGTAGTAGTACACGGTGGAGGACAAGTAATATCTGGATGGATGGAAAAACAAGGGCTTGAACCAAAATTCCTAAATGGATTACGGATAACCGATTCCGCCAG
Organism: uncultured Dehalococcoidia bacterium; assembly: GCA_964576965.1. Taxonomy (GTDB): domain Bacteria; phylum Chloroflexota; class Dehalococcoidia; order Lucifugimonadales; family UBA2985; genus VFHP01. The sequence continues at coordinate 16,633 of CAZNWQ010000013.1, read as the reverse complement.
CTTGGATATTGTCGTTGCAACTCTTGCTGGCCTTGTAAACAAGAACCTGGTATCCGACATACAGAAAATCGGAGGCAAGGCAATAGGAATAAGTGGAGTGGACGGAGAGATGTTACAAGCAGATATATTAGATCCTGATCTCGGTTACGTAGGTAGAGTCACTAAAGTTAACCCTGAACCAATCGAACAAATAGTTAGAGGCGGATATATACCGGTAATATCACCACTAGCCATTCACAAAGTTGAACCACAAGATCAAAATGGTGTAATCTTGAACGTAAATGGTGATACTGCTGCAGGTGCAATAGCAAAAGAATTAGCCGCAGATTCTGTCATATTCCTAACAGACGTGGAAGGAATTATGGATGCCGACAGCAAAGTATTAGAATCCATAGAGTCAGAGAAAATATCGGACCTTATAAGGTCTGGAACTATAGATGGTGGCATGGTACCAAAAGTACAAGCTTGTATAAAAGCTCTCGAAAAGGTTGGGTCGGCTCAAATAATAGACGGGAGGAAAAGCAGAGCTCTTCTGAACTTTTTTGCCGGTGAAAATACTGGCACCCGCATAATTTAATTTACTTTCATCACTTTCACCCCCTAAAAAGTACATAAACCATTATGCTAAAAAGAATCCTGCAAAAAGTTGAATTCTATACAACACAGGGAAATGTACATTAACTAAATTAAGGCATAATATCTTTTGGTTCTGGAAAATCTGGAAGAATTTACAACAATTGATAAGTAAGGAGATTTCATCATATGAGTGAACTAATCAACCGAGAAAACAAATACTACATGCAAGTTGCCAGACGGCAACCCGTTGTGATAGTCAAAGGTGAGGGTACTATTGTATGGGATGAAGATGGTAAAGAGTATCTAGATTTTACAGCTGGATGGGCAGTGAATAATTTGGGGCATTGTCACCCCGCATTGGTAAAAGCTGTTCAAGAACAAGCACAAACTTTAATGCAAACATCAAACCAATTCTTCACTGTACCTCAGATCAATCTGGCGCAGGTATTAATTGACAATAGTTGTTTGGACAGAATTTTCTTGAGTAACAGTGGAGCGGAAGCAAACGAAGGAGTAATCAAACTCGCGAGAAAATACGGGAAACTTCACAGGAACGGTGCATACGAAGTAATTACCGCGTTAAATTCCTTCCACGGGAGAACCCTCACAATGGCTGCAGCTACAGGTCAACCCCATTACCAAGAACAGTGGCAGCCTCTAGCTCCTGGCTTTGTGAATGTCCCTTACAACGATATAGAATCCATCAAGTCTGCTACCAATGATAAAACTTGCGCTGTAATGGTAGAACCAGTTCAGGGAGAAGGTGGCGTTAACGTACCGGATGCAGGCTACCTGAAAGCTGTTCGCCAATGGTGTGACGAAAATAATTTGGTCATGATATTGGACGAAGTACAAACTGGTATTGGTAGGCTTGGATCTCTTTTCGGCTACCAAAAATTTGGAGTAGAACCAGATGCGATCACATTAGCAAAAGGTTTGGGAGGTGGGGTACCCATAGGGGCCTTTTTGGCAAAAGACAAATTCTGCGTTCTGGCTCCCGGAGACCATGGATCAACTTACGGAGGAAATGCTCTAACATGTGCGGGGGCGTTCGCTGTCGTAGATTATATAGTAAAAAATAAAATTGCAGATGAGGTAAACTCACTGTCGGAACACCTTAAAACAGGATTAGAATCATTGAAAAAGAAACATAAGGCTATTGAGGAAATCCGTGGAATGGGTCTCTTAATAGCCGTTCAGTTTAATGCAGATATTTCTGGCGATATAGTGGGTCAATGTAATCAAGAAGGATTGCTACTCAATCCAGTAAGGCCGAATGCTATTCGCATAATGCCACCGCTTACAGTTAGCTATAGTGAGATTGACATGGCTATAAGTAAATTAGATGCTGCAATAGGCAAGATAACATCTTAATAAAAACACGTTAATCATATTATAAGGAGTCCCAAAGAATGCCTAGTAAAGTAATCCTAGCATATAGTGGAGGATTAGATACTTCAGTAGCCATACCATGGCTCAAGGAAAACTACGGCCTAGAAGTAATCACTTTAACTGCTGACCTGGGAGGACAAGACGGAAGGTCCGATGTTAAAGAACGGGCACTAGAATCAGGTGCGTCGAAATCTATCGTGGTGGATGGTAAGGCAGATTTCGTTAAAGGATTCGTCTTTCCTGCTTTGAAAGCCGGGGCTATTTATCAAGGACAATATTCTCTGGCAACTGCCTTAGGTCGACCTCTAATTGCTCGTTATCTATTAGACGTTGCACACAAAGAAGGAGCCGAAGCAGTCGCACATGGTTGTACCGGGAAGGGAAATGATCAAGTAAGATTCGATCTGAGCATCGCTGGCATGGACCCGGAACTCAAAATCATAGCGCCTGCCAGAGAATGGAATATGTCTAGAGAGCAAGAATTAGAATATGGTAGAGGAAAGAATATAACCTTGGACTTCGCCAAGAAAAGTCCATATTCGATTGACGAAAATTTGTGGGGAAGAAGTATAGAGGCAGGCGACCTTGAAGATCCATGGAAAGAACCTCCTGAAGATGCTTTCGCCTTAACAAAGTCTGTGGCTTTAGCTCCCGATGATCCTACATATGTGGAAATACATTTTGAAAATGGAATCCCTCAATCCATTGATGGCAATAGCATTGATGCAGTAAATCTAATACAAACTCTAAATGACCTAGCAGGGTCTCACGGTATTGGAAGAGTTGATCATCTGGAAGACAGATTAGTGGGAATAAAATCTCGGGAAATCTACGAAGCCCCAGCAGCCACAGTACTTCATATTGCCCACAAAGCTATAGAAGGAATGACATTAAGTAAAGATCAAATAAAGTTGAAGGAAAGAATTGCACAAGAATACGCGGAGCACGTTTATAATGGTTTATGGTACACACATTTACATCAAGATTTAGAAGCTTACGTAGAAAATACCCAACGCTACGTCACTGGAGACGTTCGAATAAAACTATTCAAGGGTACTTGCTCCGTAGTTGGTAGAGGTTCCCTGTTCTCACTGTATCAGCACGATTTGGCTACTTATGACACAGGAGATAAATTCAACCACCTAGCATCAGAAGGGTTTATCCATATCTATGGCCTTTCCGGAAGAACCCAAGCAGATATCCAACCAATTCAACTGCCTAAATTATCTGGCAGTGAACAGATAAATAGAGAAACTTAGGTTAGTATTGTAGGAACAGCAGAACAACTGATTTAAAATGGAGAAACGCTAAATGGAATGGAACCACTCCAAAATAAGGTACACAAGCTCTATAGAATATGACCATAGGCTTTATAGACAAGACATATCTGTTTCCATAGCGCACGCCAGAATGCTAGCCAAACAGCAAATAATCACTGACGAGGATTTTAAATTAATATACGATGGGTTGGTTTCAATAAAACAGGAAATTGAATCCGGAAAATTCCCATGGAGAGAAGAACTAGAAGACATACACATGAATGTTGAAGCTAGGCTTTTCGAAAAAATCGGAGAAGCCGCCGGAAGACTTCACACTGGTAGATCAAGGAATGATCAAATAGCAACTGACATTCGAATGTATACCAAAGAATCCATATTGGATACTATAAAACATATTAAAATCCTTCAAAAAACTTTACTCGACAAGGCTAATGAGTCTATTGAAATAACAATACCTGGCTATACGCATATGCAAAGAGCTCAACCAGTACTTCTCTCTCATCACCTTTTAGCCTATTTTCATATGTTGCAAAGAGATATTACTAGAATGAAAAATTGTTTTTCCCAGACAGACATTATGCCTTTAGGCAGTGGTGCCTTAGCTGGAGTTCCTTATCCAATAGACAGGCAATTCGTGGCAAAAGAATTAGAATTCAGCGAAATAAGTTATAACAGTATGGACGCAGTCTCTGACAGAGACTTCCTGCTGGAATACTCTGCATCCGCTTCTATATGCATGATGCATCTGTCCAGACTTTCCGAGGAAATAATAATCTGGTCTACTCAAGAATTCGGGTTCATCAGAATAAGTGATGAATTCACGACAGGCAGTAGTATCATGCCACAAAAAAGAAACCCTGACTTCGCAGAACTTGCCAGAGGTAAAACAGGAAGGATATATGGGAACTTAATGGGACTATTAACCATCATGAAAGGTCTGCCTCTAACATATAATAGAGATATGCAAGAAGACAAAGAGGGGTTTTTTGATACAGTAGACACACTAAATAATACTTTAATCGTATTCTCAGAAATGATTAAATCAATTTCCATAAACATTGCAAGAACAAATCAAGCATCCGAAGACCCCGATATACTTGCCACTGACTTGGCCGACTACCTAGTAAGTAGAGGGGAAACGTTTAGAAAAGCACATGGAATAGTGGCAGAATTGGTAAAAACAGCACATGCTCAAAACATAGGCCTTTCAGAACTTGACCTAAGTCAATACTCTCATCTCTCACAATATCTTGATTTAGACATTGACAAAATGACAACTGAATCCTCAGTAACAAGCAGAGATGTGAGCGGAGGAACAAATCCAAATCAAGTTAAAGAATCTCTGAATAAAGCATTGGAAATTCTGTCTGAAGATAATGGCTAGTCTACCGAAAATTAAGTTGGCACCGTCAATATTATCGGCTGATTTCGCCAGATTAGGCGAACAGGTCAAAGAAGTAACAGATGCGGGAGCCGATCTGATACATGTAGATATAATGGACGGACACTTTGTAGATGGGTTAACTTGGGGTCCAAAAACTATAGAAGACATAAAAAAATGGACTCACCTACCTATAGAGGCACATATGATGGTCGACAATCCAGATAAACAAATAGATGCTTTTGTTAACGCAGGTACAGACATAATGACAATTCATTACGAAGCATGCCCATCTTTAACCAATACCATTGCAAGTATAAAAAATAGTGGCATGAAAATGTCATTAGCCATAAATCCAGATACTAATTTTTCAAATATCGAAGATTATCTGCACCTGTTAGACCAAGTCCTAGTTATGACAGTCCATCCAGGCCTACCAGGGCAAAAATTCTTAGATACCAGCCCTGATAAAATTGCATCTGTAAGAAAGAGCATAGAAGAAAAATGTCTGAATACAGAACTCGAAGTTGATGGTGGAATAAATGCCGAAACTATCACAAAAGCTGCCCAATCCGGTGCCAGTGTTTTGGTGGCTGGGTCAGCAATTTATGATCATCCCGATGGTATAAATAATGCCATAAAGTCGCTAAGAGAAAAGTTAAAGTCACTCTGAGAAGTGTCGGGTCACTCTGTTGGTTTATCGAACGGCCACAAATGCTCCATCTGGCCAGTCAAATAAGGATAACGACCTGCAATTAGGTTCAAATGCTCCGAAGACAAGAACACTGGATCGACTTTTTGTGATATCTTGCCATTTTCTTGATGAATCTCTTTAAAGCCACTTAAGGTTTTATTCTCTAATCCTTTAGTTTGACCAAGTACTTTAAAATCTCCCATATGTCCAGTTTTAACAAGCTCCATCATTCCATATCTATTGGCATCCATGGCAGCTTGATCAATATCAGATCTAGATAAAGCTCCTACAAATTGCTGGAATCCCAAATTCCTAAGAAATTTCTTCTGGGTCGTAAACCCTGAAGTACGTAAACCATTGTTTTCACCCAATGCAATCAGGGCACTAAAATCAACATGTGCTGTTATATCCTGATCACCTATATTTTTATACGGATTGTTGGTCACCATATGATCATAGTAGCAATTAAGTGTCCCATATTTTCGACCAGATGTGTACAGTAATTCAGATGTATCGCCATAATCTACTGTTAGGATCAAACCTTGTCTTAATATGTTGGATAAACTTTTGAACCAATCCTGCATGTATAAGTTAACTTCACCATACAACCCTTGTTCTATATTGTATTCAGACAATCTGTTCTCTATATTCATTGTAGAAATTTCATCAATTATTTCTACAAAATCATCCCCATCCAAATCAACATAGATCTCTTTGAAGCCAGATTCGTCACGGATAAATCTATGCACTGGAAACGAATCCAAAAGTTCATTCGAAATAATGCACCCTGCAACATCTTGAAACGGATGAGAGTCAGATTTAAAGAAATTTATTCCTAGAAACGGATCGTGTGATGGTTGATAATCAACGGAAAAATATCTAATTGCCTCAAAAAACTTTGGTTCATTCTTACTGATGAACCTTACAATATCCCTACTTAGTACCCCAGAGCCTGCTCCCAATTCAATGATAGGGAATTTTTTTGGTTTACCCATAATATCCCAAACTTCTTTTAACTGGATTGATATTAGTGCCCCAAAAACAGGATGACTCAAAGGGGATGTGAAGTAATCACGCTGATTGGCATTTTTATTGGAGTAGTAATAACCGCCTTTTTGGGAAAACAAGGCGAGTCGCATAAACTCAGCAAAGGTTATTTTACCTTTTCTTTTAATGGTGTCTCTAATTTGGGATTGAACGCTATTACTCATGGTCAGACCGGTGTCTAGTACTGAGCAGAACTACATAGAAGGTATCAACTTATCAGTTCTATAGCCTATACTGATCGTTTGTACATCTATTTTCGATCATCTAAAGGTACGTATGGTAAATCCATAGGTCCATCATAAAGAAGTAAGGGCCTCAAGAGAATGTTGTCAGAAAATTGTTCTGTAACTTGAGCAGTCCAGCCCGGAATTCGCCCCATCGCAAATATACATATGAACAATTCTTTAGGTATGCCCATAAGATGGTACATAGCACCCGCCCAAAAATCCACGTTAGGACAGATTCCTCTAGATTGATATGGTTCCATTACTTCTGCTACTTTGCTAAGTATGCGAAACCACTTAGGTTGACCTTTTTGATCTCCTAAAGCTTGGCATTCTGTCTGAAGATGCCTTGCCCTAGGGTCTTCTACTTTATATACCCGGTGACCAAACCCCATTATTCTACCACCGCCATCCAGAATATTTCTAACGTAGCTTTCTGCCTTTTCTTCCTCTCCTATGTCGAGGGCCATGGCCATTACTTCTTCAGCCGCACCGCCATGGGCAGGACCTTTTAACGTACCTATCCCAGATACAACTGCAGAATGTAGATCAGAGTTAGTGCTAGCAGCAACCCGTGCTGCAAAAGCAGATGCATTAATACCATGCTCTGCATGTATCACAAAATCTTTTTCCATTAATCTCGCTTCTTGTTCAGTGGGCTCTTCACCAAAAAGCATGTAAAGAAAATTTGCCGCCTGATTAAGGTTGGTATTTGGGGAAACTGGATCCTTACCATCCTTGATTCTAGCGTGAGCTGTAACAATAGTGGGCGCCTGAGCGGTGAGTCTTATCCCCTTGCGTATAGTAGCTTCAACCGAATTATCTGCCACTTCATTATCATAAGCTGACAATGCAGAGACCGCTGTTCTCAATACATCCATTGGGTGAGAATCTTTCACTACTCTAATTATTTCAATCACTTCCGCAGGTATACTTCTACTACTACGTAGATTGCTGTCAAAATCTTTAAGCTGTGTTTTATTGGGAAGTTCACCATATAGGAGTAAATAGGCTATTTCTTCGAATGATGACTTTTCTGCTAGATCATGTATCGAGTATCCTCTATACAATAGCTTGCCTGCAGTCCCGTCTATAAAGCTGCTCTTGGATCTATCTATATAAACCCCTTGGAGTCCTCTCTTAATTTCTATTTCTGATGTCATGCTTCTCCTCGAAACAGATATGGATATCTAATTCTTATTAACCACCTAGGATATTCAAAACTAAGAGAAGGTTAATTGACCTATGTGTCAAATATAGAACCCTTCATAAAATGTAAATGGAGTGAGAACCTCCATTCGAGTTCTGCCAAAGCTGGCATCTACTGCGTGAAATATATCATTCTAAACCGTTGAATGTCAATCTAGAGAGCCTAAATTTAAGAGAATTAAACCTCAAACAAGATGCTTTTTAAATACCAATCGTTATTGACATCAACAAGATGTTTTTGATAGAGTTAATCGAGCACAATTTGGGCACGTTTTGCCTAGTCTGCGGTAATAATTTCGCTGTAGCTAGGTTAACCCATTGATCCATTAATAATAAGGTAGGGTTTAAATGCGTAACACTGATTTCGTAGTTCGATTCGCTGGAGAAGGTGGAGGCGGTCTAGTAACCTCAGCTGAGTTACTGGCCCAGGTGACATCTCAAGTAGGTTACCACGTAAAAACGTTTGTGACCTTTCCATCTCAGATCATGGGTGGCCCTACCTTCGCTCAAGCTAGAATTTCCACCTCCCCTGTACTCAGTTACGGAGACCAACTTGATGTACTAGTAGCACTAGACAGAGAAGCCTACAACACTCATCAATCTGAAGTCAGAGATGGTGGAGTTATCATATACAACGCCGAAGACTTTCAGCTTGAGGAAGACGGGAAAAGCTTTGGTATGCGTATCGACGAACTAGCTAAATCAACAGGGAATCCTAGGGCTGCTAATATGGTTATGCTAGGAGCAATAGCATATCTGGTTAATATGCCTGAGCATTATTTGCCCGAATATGTCACAAAGAGATTCTCCCGCGGGAGACCTGGTGATGAAGAAATAATAAAAGGTAATATTATGGCTTTGTCTTTAGGAGCTGATGAAGCAAAGAAAAGTGGCTTCAGTTTGGGAGCCTTGGAAGATCCCACACCTCCGTCAGGTGAACAATTGCTGATAAAAGGAAATGATGCTTTGGCTATTGGTGCAATAGCTGCTGGCTTAGATGTTTTTGTCGGATACCCTATATCACCAGCCACAACTGTACTCGTATATATGGAAAGAAATCTGACAGGGCCTGGTAAGTTTGTATACCAAGCTAGTTCCGAAATAGAATCCATAAATGCAATACTAGGAGCTGGTTTCGCTGGCAGAAAATCCATGACTTCCACAGCTGGTCCAGGACTAAGCCTTATGAGTGAAGGAATAGGACTGGCCTGGATGGCCGAAATACCCACAGTGATTGTCGATGTCCAAAGGGGAGGTCCAGCCACCGGATTGCCAACCAAAGTAGAACAATCTGATCTTTTGGTAGCAATACACCCTGCCCATGGTGACGTCAGTATACCTGTAATAGCAGTTGGCACAGTAGAAGAATGTTTCACAGGTGCTGCGCTAGCGTTAAATTGGGCTGAACGTTATCAAGGACCAGTCATAATACTCAGTGATCATGGTTTATCCGAACAAGCTCAGAACATACCAAAACCAGATCTCAGTAAAGTAATCGTAGAAAACAGAAAAGTGTACACGGGTAACAATGGTTATGAACGATATGGAGGAGTAGATGTTTCCCCAATGCCAGTACCCGGAGGTCCAGGTGCTTACATCGCTAATGGGAGTGAGCACGATCCTATCGGTGATACAACTCACCTACCGAACAGACATGTAGACATGACACATAGACGATTCAATAAGTTAGATCTGCTTAAAGACGACAACTACGAAAGGGAAAATCAAGATGAGCCTATAGCAGTCATGACTTGGGGTGGTTCGAAAGGGCCTACAAGGGAAGCTTATGACATAATGATGGGGGAAAATGAGAAAATCGGATGGTATTACACCATGCAGCTTAACCCTCTACCTCCGCAATTATTAGAAGAATTAAAGAGCAAAGAATTGGTTCTGATTCCAGAGTTAAACTATATGGGCCAGTTTGCTATGTTGCTGAGAGCTAAAGGCATAAATGCAGAGCCTATAACACAATATACAGGTACTCCTTTCAAAGTTGGAGACCTCATCACAAGAATCAAAGACAGAATAGCTAGTCATAAGAAGGGTCTGGTGAACGTATGAGCAAGAAAAATCCAGAGTACGATTTTAAGTGGTGTCCAGGATGCGGTGATTTTGGAGTAAAAAGGGCCTTAGAGATGGCTGTACAACAAAGAAATGTAGAACTTGAGATGTCTATGGCAAACACCGTAATTGTGGCAGGTATCGGATGTTCAGGCAATATTGTCCACCTCTACGATGGGGAGCAGCCATTTGGGTTACACGGGATACATGGAAGGTCACTACCGATATCATTCGGGGTAAAGATGGCAAATCCTGATTTAAACGTAGTGGTTGTCTCAGGTGACGGAGATTTCTTAAGCATAGGAGGGGAACATATAGCTCCTATGGCGCAGAGAAACTTGAATGTTACAGCAGTAGTAATGGATAACGGAGTTTATGGGCTTACCAAAGGTCAAAGCTCTCCAACTACCGACTTGGGAGTTATTACTCCTACTACACCTTTTGGAAAATTGGAGAACTCCCTGAACCCGTTAGAGTTGTATCTAACCCTTGGTGTAAGTTTCGTAGCATCAGGATTTTCGAGTAAAATTAAAGAACTGACAAACCTAATAAATCAAGGGATGAAGCATCCTGGATTCTCAGTTGTGCACGTGCAATCCCCTTGTACTACATACAATGATACTTATGATCTTCTGAAGGGAAATGCAAAAAAGGGGATTGATGCGACTGTACACGACGTACCAGAATCACATGACGCCTCAAGCAAACAAGCTGCATACAACCTTCTGCAAGAAGAAGGCATACCATTGGGGGTTATCTATCAGCGAGATGAATCTGACCCATTAGATCAAAGATTCAATGTTATGCGGGAAAAGGCCAATGCTCGTGATCTTGATAGACAGGTTGCGGCTTTTCAGATCTAGTTAGTAAAAGAAATTAGGCAGATTCTTCCACGGCTTGGTATTTGCTCGGACATTTTACTATTATGGTATCAGTCTCAAATATACCTTCGCGGCTGTATTCGCCCTCTAGCATTATCTCAGAGTGTTCGTTGAAAAAAAGGTCTGGCACCAAGCCACCATAAGTTACATCTATTTCATCTTGACCATCAGTTATAGCAAAATGCATAGTCGCACCTAAAGATTCTCTCTCAAAAGAATCATGTACAAGTTTACCGTTCACCCTAAGACTTTTGTCATAAATCATATCCCCTTTTTCCAATACTTCCCCTACGGTCATGTAATATGAACTAGCACTTTGAAAAGCAGTGAATCCAAGATAAGTGATTACAACTACAAACGCGGCAACAGCCACAAAAAATTTACTCTTATGAGTTATTTCACTGGTGCTGTATTCCTCGTGTGAGGGATAGGCTATTTTATCTGATTCTGGGTCTTTTATGTTACTCAATGTTTACAGTCTACAAAGTAATTTTATAATAAGCGCCTTAATACTATACCAATATTTCCCATTAATCTACTTTTTTAGCATTGAACTAATCCCGTTTAAAACTAAATTCTTCAACTAAACGTCTGGCCGCTGCCTCGGGACTATTCTGCCCTATAACTGCTGAAGCCACACATACAGCATCCGCTCCGGCTTCAATGACAGATTTAATATTGCCAATATTTATTCCACCAATAGCAACTAATGGCAAAGTAGAGATTGTTCTTACCTCTTTCAACGTTTCCAGCCCGGCTGGTCTAGTGTTTTGTTTAGTATTTGTCGGGAAAATTGCTCCCACTGCCAAATAATCCACGCCATTTTGTTCGGAGTCTATAGCTTCTTTCACAAGGGCATTGGATTTTCCGATCATCTGATCCGGTTTAATAATTCTCCTTACTGCTTCTACTGGCATATCCTGTTGGCCAACATGGACTCCGTGAGCTTCGCTGCTAAGTGCAATATCTGGATAATCATTAACTATGAATATAGCCCCATATTTCTCGCATAAATCCCTAATACGAATTGCTTTTTCAAGTAGCTTGTTCATGTCTTGGGACTTATCTCTTAACTGTATTACACTGGTTCCACCCTCTAAGACCTGCCTGGATAATTCTATTTCGTCTTTGCCGGCAGCCAATTTGGAGTCTATGATTACATAGAGACCATTGATACGGCTAACTATTTCTTCTCTGCTATACATCTATCTATTATAAACAGGGCAATAGGAAAATCGATTAATCAATCAACATCTGTCATCATGTCCATAGCATCCATCCTAGCCGTTAATTCTTCCCCTTCCATACCTATATCCGTACCAGACATATCCTTTATACGACGCATCATGTCGGCAGCGCTCGCGGGATCATCCTGATCAAAATCGGTCATCGTCTCCCAAGAAGGGAGATCTTTCATAAAGTCATTCCAACTTGTAATAACCCTGACCTGAGAAATAATTCTAATAACAGATGTGGACGCGCATTCCCCACAAACAGGGTCTTTTATCTCAGAAAAACTCCTGTTCAGAACAGAAAATTTGCTTTCGCAATCATTACATCGATATTCGTAAATAGGCATATGTATCTCCAACAAGGCAAATATTATCACATGGTCCATTCAGGGTAAACGATACTCTCACAGTTATATGGTAAATGAAACACTATCAATTACTATGTGCCTCGGCAGGCATTATGAACTGGAGCGAAGGAAAATCTATGAATCTGACACGGGCCTAGTTCCATCAATTGTTTTCGGTGAAACTCAGTGGGATACCCTTTATTATTAGCGAACCCATATTCGGGATAAATTTGATCATATTCAATCATCAACCTATCTCTCGTAACTTTGGCAACTATAGATCCAGCGGCAATCGACACAGAGATCTGGTCACCACGAATTATAGATTTGGAAGGCAAATATGGCACGTCTATCTCAACTGCGTCAATCAATACAAAGTCCGGGGTTACACCTAAGTTAGTTATTGCGATTAACATGGCATCTATTGTCGCATTTAGGATTCCTATTTCATCTATCCGAGAGTTTTCCACAATACCAGTCGACCAAGGTATCCCAGAATTTTTAATTTTGGAGAACATAGACTCTCTGCGGTTCGCTGAAAGCTGTTTACTATCTCTTACAGAGCACAACCACGAATCACTAAATCCACGAGGTATAATTACGGCCCCAGCTACTACCGGACCAGAGAGAGAACCACGGCCTGCTTCATCAACACCCACCACACTATTAAATCCTTGTGACCATATCTCCGATTCTTGAGTAAAATCTGGTCTGTTTTGAGTTTTTTTCACGTTCCTTATTCTACTACACACCCTAAAGATACAATGAGTAATAATATTATGAATCTATTACAAAAAAAAGTTTTTGATTCACAATGTGCCTACGAATTCTGGAACAGATTCAGTTGACTCTATATACCCACCACCCAAAACGGTGTCTCCTAAGTAAAATACCACCGCCTGGCCAGGTGTTATAGCTCTTTGCGGTTCTGAAAACTTGATCTCAGCCCAATCCCCATGTGGAATCAAAACGGCCGGAGACAAACTGGATTTATACCTGATTTTAGCGGATATATTAATTTCAGTTTCAGGGACAAATCCAGATATATAGTTTACGTTACTTGCCCAAAGAACCGTTTGAAGCAGATCCTTTGAAGAACCAACTACCACCTGATGAGTATTTCTTAATATACTTGTTACAAATAACGGCTCACTGGAATTTATACCCAAGCCTCGCCTCTGACCTATTGTAAAGTTTTCTATTCCATCATGTTTTCCTATCAAATTCCCAGTTTTGTCTATTATCTCTCCAGGAACAGCTTCGGTACGTTCGGCGATGAAAGATCTGTAATCATTCATCGGTATAAAACATATTTCCTGACTGTCTACTTTATCAGCAACAGGCAATCCATAATCCCTTGCAATTTGTCTTATTTCTTGTTTGGTATATCCCCCAATAGGTAAAATCAGACTTTGAGATTGATCAGGCTTAAGATTAAACAACACATAAGATTGATCCTTGGTATCATCAACTCCCATCCGCAGGATTGGAGAGCCTCCATCGCTATTTAATCTCGCATAATGACCAGTAGCTACGTAATCTACTCCCAGATACTTAGCTCTATTAAGTAAGAAATCAAACTTGATTTTGTCATTACATGCTAAGCATGGGTGCGGAGTTCTTCCTTTTTTATATTCATCAATAAAATAGTCTATGACATTCTCTTTAAATTCTCGTTGGAAATTCATAACATAATGAGGAATACCTATTATCTGACACACCCGTCTAGCATCTTCGACGTCTTCCAATGTACAACAACCCTTAACATTAATTGAACCGGTTTCGGAATTGTCATCCCAAAGTTTCATAGTAACTCCTACAACGTCATACCCCTGTTCTTTAAGCAAACAAGCCGCCACACAAGAATCCACTCCTCCACTCATAGCTACCACAACTTTAGACTTACTAGACATTCCTCATCGCTCCATTTCTATACAACGTAATAAACACATCTGAGAATAACCAGTTAGTATTTGCATAGTCAAGTAATTATTAACATTAAAGTTGACCTGACAACAAATTAGAATAAACTATATGCATATGACAAATAAAATCATAGAAGAATTTCCTAATGTTGCTAGGTTCGCAGTTGAAGTAGCCTCAGATAAGCTCGCGTCCGACATAGTTATGTTAGATATACGCGAGATGCAATCATTTACTGACTACTTCATAATTATTACAGTGGACAGTCAGCGACAAATGAACACCCTTCTTGATGAACTTTCAATCTCTCTTAAAAAAGCCAAGGGCAGATCGGCACACCACATAGAAGGCTCTTCAGATTCGGGATGGGTGCTCATGGACTATGGTGAATTCGTAATCCACTTATTTGGGCAAGAAGAGAGGATGTATTACGACCTAGAAAATATATGGAATGAAGGCAAGGTGGCCTTCAGGATTCAATAATCCAAGTATCCATTTCTCTTTCGTAATCAATTATTTCTCCATCGGAAAAGAACAGACTTATTTCATGTTTAGCACTTTCTACTGAATCAGACCCGTGAACAAGATTACGTCCTATTTCTATACCGAAATCACCTCTTATAGTACCAGGTTGGGCATTAAGTGGATCCGTAGACCCCATTGTATTCCTAATAATTTCAACAGCCCTTGGACCCTCAACTACCATAGCTACTACCGGTCCGGATGTTATGAAATTGACCAAGCCTTCAAAGAATGGCTTGCCCTCATGTGCTCCATAATGCCTAGTCGCCAACTCTCTTGATATCTGAAAAAGTTTCATTCCAGCGATTTTCAGGCCCCTAGATTCCAATTTTGATATGACCACACCGCTAATACCTCTCTGAACACCGTCAGGTTTAACTAAAACCAAGGATCTTTCTAAACTCACAAATACCTCCTAATCATTTTTCGTCTGAACTCTAACGTAGACGAGGTTTAGAAATAGAAGGTCTACGTAAATAAATTGGCTCTACCGTAGACACATTACCCAAAACCCCGGTACTAAATATTTTGTAGCCTATAGCAGCTATGGACGCCGGAAGCCTTGTGGGTGTGTTTTGTTCCGGAATTATAGCCAAAGCACCTAATTCATCTTTTATACTGTCTGCCACATTCTTAATGCCTTCTCCACAGAATATCGTTTGCATTGTTATAGTGGAACACAACTGAGCAGGCGTATAAATGTCCTCTTTCATGATGCAACGCCATTCTTGATCGGCATCTGAGTAAATAGATGCAGCTATTTCTCCTCTACCAATATCCAGTACAGAACATATGGGAAATCCTAACCCCTGAAACTTATGGGCCTCAATCTCCATAGTGTTCACTGAAATTAGTGGTACACCTAAAGACGTACACAACCCTTTAGCGGTGCTTAAGCCGACGCGGAGAGCACTAAAGCTACCTGGCCCAGCAGCTACTATGATACAATCTAAATCCCCCTTAGATAGACCAGTGCTATCCAGGATATTAACTATATTTGGCAATAGCTCTTTAGAGTGATTTTGCTGTGAAAACCAAGAGTATTGGCACAATACGTTTGCCTGGTCTGCCAGACAGACACTAGCATATCGCGTTGACGTATCTATAGACAGTTCCATATCATCCCAATATTACTAAATTGAAGCATTTCGTGTTTCTATTTCAAATATTAACACTTCTAACACTGTAAAAACCTGCTCGTCATGATGTCAACAATGCTATCATAACGATCTCCCTCAAAGTCCAAACCCAATGTCCTTTCGTCTCCTGCATTGTAAGTAAATTTTATAACAAGGCAGTCAGACGGAAATGCTTCTAAGGCCTTGTCAGCCCATTCAATCACGGAAACTCCTGATCCTTCCATATACTCCTCTAAACCCATATCTAAAACCTCAGATATATCATTTAGCCTATATATGTCCATGTGATAAAGAGGCATTCTTCCTTGGTGTTCGGAAACTAATACAAAAGTGGGACTTCTCACGTATCCTTCTACTCCCAGACCTCTGGCTATACCCTGTGTAAGGCAAGTTTTACCAGAACCTAATTCACCCAATAAAAGGATTACATCACCTGGCTGTACATTTTGCCCTATACAAAACCCTATTTCTTGTGTTTCATCTGGAGAGGCAGTCTTTATAAAAAATTTGGTCATTTAAGAGAAATGATCCCATCCGTTTCTACTAACGTAACGTGATTTTGTTCCTGTCTGATCAACTACATATACACTGCCAGGAGAATCTTCTACTATTTGTCCTATTACCGCAGCCGAATCACCTAGCAACTTTACCACATTCAAAACCTGTACGGATGGGCCAGTAAAGATTAATTCATAATCCTCTCCTCCATTCAAAGCAAACTC
>CAZNWQ010000012.1:6361-22644 GCA_964576965.1 uncultured Dehalococcoidia bacterium | reverse complement strand
TATAGGGTCGAACCCTCTCAAAATTACCGATACTACACTGCGTGACGCTCACCAAAGTCTAGCAGCCACCAGGATGCGTACCAGAGAAATGGAAAACATAGCGCCCGAGATGGATAAAGCCGGGTTTTGGTCTGCAGAAGTATGGGGCGGAGCCACATTCGACGTAACAACGAGATTTTTGGGAGAAGATCCGTGGGAAAGGTTAAGAGTACTTAAAAAACTTATGCCCAAAACTCCTCTACAGATGTTGCTTAGAGGTCAGAATCTGGTTGGTTACCGGAACTACGCAGATGACGTAGTAAGAGAATTCGTCAAACATTCCTCAGATGAAGGAATGGACGTGTACAGAGTGTTTGACGCAGTGAATGACGAACGTAATTTCGAAACTGCAGCTGAAGCTATAAAAGACAACAAAAAACATTTCCAAGCGACCATATGCTATTCGGTCACAGGTTCACATATGGGCGGAGATGTTTTCAATCTGGAATACTTCGTAAATAAAGCAAAAATATTTCAAGACATGGGAGCGGATAGTCTCTGCGTAAAAGATATGGCAGGAATACTTGCACCTTATGATGCTTTCGAGCTAATAAAGGCTTTGAAAGAAAACATTGACCTACCTATCCAGCTACATACCCATTATACGAGTGGAATGGCATCCATGACAGTTTTAAAAGCAATAGAAGCCGGACTAGACATGGTTGACACATGTCTATCGCCATACGCTATGAGGACTTCCCAACCAGCTATTGAACCGCTATTAGTAACTTTACAAAACAGTGAAAGAGCTACTGGATTGGATTTGGAACACCTGCTAAAACTATCAGAATATTTTGAAGAGATAGCACCTCTAATAAGTAGTTATTTCGACACTAGCAAAGCGTCCATAGTAGACCCAGCGGTTTTGAACCATCAGATCCCTGGAGGAATGGCAAGCAATTTGATTTCCCAGCTAAAAGAAGCTGACGCCTTAGACCGGTTAGCGGAAGTTTACAAAGAACTCCCTTTGTTACGGAAGGAATTGGGAACTCCACCACTTGTCACTCCTACCAGTCAAATTGTGGGAACTCAGGCGGTACTTAATGTATTGTTTGGGAGATACGAAATGGTATCGAGTCAGGTAAAAGATTTGGTTTATGGTTTATATGGTAAAACACCTAAACCTATAGACCCTGAAGTAACCAAAAAGGTATTAAAAGGCTATGAACGAGGGGAACAGCCTGTAACTGGCAGAGCAGCAGATTTTTTGGAACCAGAACTTGAAGATGCAAAAAAGGCAACTGAGGGTCTAGCGAAAGACATAGGAGACATACTTACTTACGCCCTATATCCCGTCACTGGCCTAAGATTCCTGAAATGGAAATATGGTGAAGAGCCTATTCCAGATGAGGTCAAAGCAAAAACACTGGAAGAAGTAAAAGCAGAAATCGAAGCCGAGAAGGATCTGTTGGCTAAGATAAAATCAGGAGATATTCCACCGGCACCAGTCTTTACCAATAATGCAGGTGGTAGAACATTTAACGTCCAGGTGGGACAAGAAATATATCAAGTACAAGTGGAAGAATTGAGTGATGGGAGCAATACTATAACCAGTGCGCCAAGACCAATTTCCACCACACCAGTAGCACAACCTGGTCCAAGACCAATTTCCACCACGCCAGCGGCACAGTCAGGTCCAAAACCAATATCCACACCGGCCACACAGCCTACGGCTACGGTAGAAGAGGCTCAAGGAAATCAAGGAGCCACACCAATACCTGCACCAATGCCAGGCATAGTTCTACGATATGCTGTGGAAGTAGGGCAGAAGGTTTCTAAAGGTGATACTGTATTATTTATTGAAGCGATGAAAATGGAAAATGCATTATCGTCACCAGTCGATGGCATAGTAAAAGAATTGAACATATCTCCTGGAACATGGGTTAAAAAGGATGATACGTTAGCTGTAATAGGATGATGTTAATATATAGACAATATAGTAGGTAATTCGACGGAACCAAAATCTTTAGAGCGGAGGTAATTTATGGGCGAGCAGAGAATTGAATCAGCGAAAGAACATTTTGGGGAATTGCTAGGACAACAGCTAGAGAGAATAGAATATCTTAAGACTGAAGCCGAATGGGCAGACTTCAGTACTATAAACCCAATAATTATCGGTATATTGGGTGGGGACGGAATTGGGCCTACAATAACCGGTGAAGCGCAAAGGGTACTAGAGCACTTGCTAGAAGACGAAGTAGCAAAAGGTAAAGTGGTATTTAAAGTAATTGAAGGCCTGACTATAGAAAATAGGGCTGCCCAACTTAAAGCGATTCCAGATGACGTACTAGAGGAAATTAAACAATGCCATGTAACTCTGAAGGGTCCTACACACACACCAGAACAAGGTGATGGATGGCCTAATATAGAGAGTGCTAACGTTGCAATGCGTAAAGCTTTGGACCTCTTCGCTAACGTCAGGCCAGTCAGGATACCTAAAGAGAAAATAGATTGGACGATATTCCGAGAAAACACCGAGGACATGTACGCAGTCGGTAGCCAAGGTATAAATGTCTCTGATGATTTAGCGGTTGATTTTAGAGTTATATCTACTCAAGGGTCTAGAAGAATACTACAACTAGCTTTCGACCATGCACAGCGCATGGGCAAAAATAAAGTTACAGTAGTTACAAAGGCTAATGTTGTCAAAACAACAGATGGCAAGTTTCTAGACACAGCACGAGAGGTAGCTGAACAATTTCCAGAAATGGCTTGGGACAGTTGGTATATAGACATTATGACAGCCAAGTTATTGGATTTGGAACGTCGCCACGAATTTGAAGTCATCGCTTTGCCTAATTTATATGGAGATATCCTGTCAGACGAAGCCGGACAAATCCAAGGTGGTGTTGGAACAGCAGGAAGTGCAAATATAGGAAAACGTTACGCCATGTTTGAAGCAATTCATGGTTCAGCTCCTAGGATGGTTAAGGAAGACAGGGCACAATATGCTGATCCGAGCTCTGTAATGAGAGCAGCTGCAATGATGCTGGAACACATAGGCTTTCAAGAATTAGGATCCAAACTGCATAAAGCACTTGACGTATGTGGCCAATACGAAAGAAAAATCATAATGACCGGAAGAAGCAGCGGGGCCACAGGTACAGAATTCGGTGAATACGTAATGGCTACTGTAATAGACCCTACATTAGAAGCAAGATGGGATGAATATTCCACAACCTAAACTAGTATTGAATTTATATTTTATTGAAAAGATTTTGGAGGTATTTACATGCGGAAGAAGATAACTGTAGTAGGAGCCGGCAACGTAGGAGCAACAGTTGCCCAACGTTTATTTGAGCGTGGATATGCAGATATAGTATTAGTGGACATTGTAGAGGGACTACCTCAGGGTAAGGCACTCGACATGCTCGAATCCGGTCCAGTATTGGGAACAGATAGCACCATAACAGGAACTAACTCATATGCTGATACTGCAAATTCCGATGTAGCAATTATAACCGCTGGTATAGCACGAAAACCCGGAATGAGCCGTGACGATTTATTATTCACTAACATGGATATAGTTGGAGGAGTGGCAGAACAAATAGCAAAATATTCCCCGAATTGTATCTTGATTGTGGTGTCTAACCCACTGGATGCCATGGCCCAACAAGCATTAGACGTTACAAAATTCCCACGAGAGAGAGTCATAGGCATGGCGGGAATATTGGATACCGCAAGATTTCGGACTTTCCTGGCAACAGAGGTAAATGCTTCGGTAGAAGATGTCCAGGCATATGTATTAGGTGGACACGGAGACACAATGGTACCATTGGTTCAATCTACAAATGTGGCAGGAATTCCTATATCACAGCTCCTTAGCAAGGAAGTCCTAGACCCAATAGTGCAGAGAGCACGAGATGGAGGGGCAGAAATAGTTGGACTTCTCAAAACAGGCAGTGCATTCTATGCCCCTTCCGCAGCTGTTGCACAAATGGTGGATGCCATAATACTGGATAAGAAAAGAATATTACCCTGTGCGGCATACCTTAAAGGTGAATACGGAATAGATGGACTGTATATCGGTGTGCCAGTAAAACTTGGTGCCAACGGTATAGAAGAAGTTATAGAGGTAGAACTTTCAGAAGAAGAAAGAGCTAACCTAGACAAATCTGCAGCTGCAGTTACAGAACTTCTTGAAGCAATGAACAACCGAACTGACAAATAAGTGATTATTGTATCTTTGATAAAACAATTATTGCACAATATACACGCAACTTTATTCGATACGACTCGGAGGACACTATGAGAGAAATTCAAGTATCGCAAATAACTGAGACAATCGCTCGGTTATCCCAACAGGCCAATTTTGATCTCCCTGAAGATGTACTTGAAGCATTAAAAAAGGCACGGAGCAAAGAAGAGGCGCCCAGAGCCCAAAAGGTTTTGGATATGATAGTGAGAAACTCTGAGATTGCACATGAAAAACAAATAGCTCTCTGCCAGGACACAGGCACTACTGTCCTGTTTTTAGAGTTAGGTCAAGATGTGCATTTAGTCGGAGGGGATTTATACGAAGCTTTAGCAGAAGGAGTAAGGGTAGGATACAAAGAAGGATTCTTGAGGAACTCTATAGTCAATCAACCATTTTCAGCAAGAATCAACACTGGTGACAATACCCCTCCAATAGTACATACAGAAATCGTCCCAGGACAACAACTTAAGTTGACTATACTGCCTAAAGGCGGTGGTTGCGAAAACATGAGCAGGTTATCAATAATGAGGCCAGCAGACGGGAAACAGGGTATTATAGATTTCACATTAAGAGCAATTGAGGAATCTGGTGGTAACCCCTGCCCTCCCCTAATAGTTGGTGTAGGGGTGGGAGGCACTGCTGAACATGTAATGCATTTGGCAAAGAAGTCACTGCTAAGAAAAGTTGGGGAACATAATCTAGACCCTGAAGTAGCAGAACTAGAGGAAGAACTTCTGGAAAAAGTTAATGCCAGTGGTATAGGTCCACAAGCCTGGGGAGGCAGGTCCACAGCATTGGCAGTAAACATCGAGACACATCCCACTCACATTACTTCATTACCTGTGGGAGTAAATCTGCAATGCCACAGTGCCAGATTGAAAACAGCAACTTTATAAGAAACTACTTATCAAAAGAGGCATTTACACAAATGAAAAAGGTTACAACACCATTAACTGACGACGTATTAGCTGAACTAACTACCGGCGACGAGGTACTTTTGACAGGTGTAATATATACAGCCAGAGACGCTGCGCATAGAAGGATAGTTGAGGCTGTAAACAATGGACAAGCCCCACCAATAGACCTTCAAGGGCAGATAATCTACTACGTAGGTCCCACTCCTCCAAGGCCTGGAGAAATTATTGGATCAGCTGGTCCGACAACAGCATATAGAATGGACCCATTCACACCCAAAATGTTGGAGCTTGGAGTTAAGGCTTGTATAGGCAAGGGTGGTAGGAGCAAAGAAGTCAGAGATTCATTTGTAGAACATAGAGCCGTATACTTTGGTGCCATAGGTGGATCCGGAGCATTATTATCTGGAAGCATTACAGGTGTCGAGGTAGTAGCATATGAAGATCTAGGACCAGAGGCAATACGAAGACTCGAGGTCAAAGATTTCCCTGTCATAGTTGTCAACGATCTCCATGGCAATGACCTACTAGAACAGGGCAAAGAACAGTGGAAAAGATAACTTGCCAATCGGGTTTAGTCCAATAAAGTTCGTCTAACCCTCAGACCAAACACAGCCTGATCAAGCAGTCAATGCAAACCTGGAAAGCAATTTCTTAGTAGATATAACGTGTTTATTGAGACCCATAGCTTTTGGATCCATTCCCATAGCCAATCCTAAAACTTGTGGCAAGTGCAATATAGGAAGGTCTATTACTTCATTTCTCTGAGACGCCGCCTTCGGTTGAAATCCATCCAAATTCAAATGGCACAGAGGACAAGGTGTTACCATTGCATCTGCCCCAAGATCTCTTGCTTCAATTGTATGGTTCGCAACCATGGACACAGAAGCCTTTTCGTTAATAGTAAGAATTGGAAACCCACAGCATCTAGTCTTCCCTTCAAACTCAACTACTTCTGCTCCCAATACTTCTATAACTCTTTCAAGAGAGTCTTGTCGTTCAGGATGTTCGTCGAACCCTAGGGCTCCAGTTGGTCTGATAATGTAACAACCATAAAATGGAGCCATACGAAGACCAGATAAAGGGCTGGTTATGTATTCTCGAAGTTTTTCTAAACCTAAATCTTCTACCAAAATCCAAAGAAGATGCTTAACCACAACTTCTCCCTTATATTCCAAGCCTTCTTCGGCAAGTATCTGGTTTATTTCTGCTCTATATTCTAAATCATCGTTCAGTCGTTTGTGGGCCTGACTCATAGTACCCTGGCACGTACTGCATATAGTCATTATCGGTAATCCCATTGCTTCAGCCATAGCAAACGTTCTGGCATTAAGAGTGTCACCCAGTTTCTGATTCTTTTCTTGTAGTACACCAGCCCCCGTACAAGAGGCTCCTTCCATGACTTCCAATTCAAGGCCAAGTCTCTCACAAACCTGAATTGAAGATGGATACAGTTCCGGGCACCCACCTCTAGATACACATCCGGGAAAGAAAGCGTATTTCATTTCTTGCTCTCCAATTTTTCGAAAATATTCTTAATCTTGTCGGCACCCTCTATCTTCTTATGAAAAATAGGTGGGACTTTACCCCTTCTAAATGCTCTTAATCCAACTGGCAACAATCCCATTAACGAAGGGATATTTCTAATTAAGGCCGGTATATCAAGCATCTTTCCAAACATGAATATACCACCCATGCCAAATGTTTTTATTGGAAGTGATAATTCATCCAACTGACCACTATGTTTAATTGATTCATTAAACGCTTCTGTATGTCTGGCTCCATTAGTGTTAGAAAAACCAGCTTCCATTGCATTGTCTCTTAACACCATTATCCTATCCATAGGTGCGACACCTTTAGGACAAACTTGTACACATTCCATACATCTGGTGCAATCCCATATGCCCCCGTATGAACTGTACATCTTTAATCTTGATTCATCTTCATCATCTCTAGGGTCTGCCACAAATCTATAGGCCTTTGCTAAAGCAGCTGGTCCCACAAAATTATGATCTACTTCAAGAGTCGTACAATCGGAAACACAAGCCCCACACATAATGCAACTCATAACACCATTCAGATGAAGCATGCTTTCATTTGAAGCTATATATTCAGCGTCAGGAGCGGGCCCCGAAGGCTGTAGCCATGGTTGAACAGATCTAACTTTATCCCAGAATGGTTTCATATCTGTGACAAGATCTTTTACCACTCGCATGTTACCCATAGGCTCCACAACTATTTCATTACCTTCGTTGGCAACATCTATTACCTTGGTCTTACAAGCCAATTTGGCATGGCCATTCACTCGCATTGAGCAAGAACCACATATGGAAGCTCGGCACGAGCACCGTAAAGCAAGACTTCCGTCCACTTCTTCTCTAACCTTTATTAAAGAATCCAGTACCGTATAATAATCTTCTACCTCTAGACTATATTCTTGGTAATGGGATTCGCTATTATCAGATTCAGGGTCGAATCTTTTTACCTTGAGATTTACTTCCATTATTATCCTCCCGGACGTTAAACCGTACACAGATCAAACAAACTACGATATCCAGTCTTCGATCGTTTTTATGCTTTTGTTTCAAGCCATTTTAGGTAGGACGACACCTCAATACAAACTCATTGACTATACCAGATAGTGATGATTTTTACAATGAAAGTCCGAATAAATTTAGAGCCATTAATAGTGCAGATATCGACTTTGCGTCCTCTATTCCACCCGATTTAATCAGATCAGGTATTTCTGTTATAGGAACAGAAACGATTTCTATGTTTTCGTCTTCATCCGGAGGCAATTGACTCTTTACTAAGTCTTTAGCGATATAAGAATGCATATATTCATTACAAAACCCTGGTGCGATCCAAAATCCACCCATGTATTCTATGTTATAGCTGGTATAACCTATTTCTTCTTGAAGTTCTCTCACCGCGGCGGCGCTCGGGGCCTCATCTTTCTCTATGCCACCTGCCGGGGCTTCAAGAAGAAATCCCTCCAAAGCTTTACGATACTGCCTAACGAGTATAATTTGATTATCTTTTTAGACAGGAACCACTACTATAGAATATCCATGATCCACAATCTCTCTTTGGCCCGTTTTGCCCTCTGCTAAAGTTATTGTTTCCAATCTAACATCAATTATTTTGCCCTTGTAGACATAATCTGAATTTATACTTATCTCTTCCATTAACATACCTACTTGCTGTCAGACGTTTTATATGTGGTCTCGGGGTTTAATCTATTAGTCAATAATGAATAAAATTGATTGGCAGGGCTCAATCTTAAAAATTTTGCAGTGTACTCACTCTGAACTATTTTTACCACCTGCCCAGGTAATAAGTCCAAGTCAGGCCTACCATCCAAACTAAAAACAGCATCATAGTCAGATTTTAAAGCAATTTCAACACATGAATCTGGAGGCACTACCAAAGGATTATCCATTGCTAGGTGAGTAGCTAAAGGATTTATCAAAATGTTCCTCGATTCTGGACTCAGTATCGGCCCTCCAGCAGAAATCGAATACCCAGTACTGCCGGTGGCAGTTGCCACTATCACCGCATCTGCTCTGTAGGTGGTAAGAATTGCATCATCAATTTTTACTTCCAGATGCACCAACCTCGAAATAGCACTCCTACCCACAACCACGTCATTCAAAGCCTGAAAGCGTTCATCCGAAAAGTTTTGAGACTCCCCTCCAGATATGGTAGCCTGCAGCATAGCTCTTTCTTCTACTCTGGCTGATCCATCCAAATAAGGTCCAATCGAATCTATGGCCTTGTCTGCACTCAATTCAGTTAGAAATCCGACCCTGCCCAAATTAACTCCCAGTATGGGAATGTTTCTGGGAGCAGCTATTTGATTAGCCCATAAGATAGTACCATCTCCACCAATAGTTATTATTAAAGACGTATCAGGATCTGGATCTTTGAAGTCAGTGGACGAAGCTTCCACGATCCAAGACGATTTATCCAACCCCAATTTTTCGCTAAATTTTTCGACTAGTTCATTAGAGCGCGCAGCCCATGGGTTGTAAACTACTCCCACGTTAGATTGGCGAATCATGAGAAACCTCCGGGTTACGATAATGCCTTATCGTTAAGGTAAGATTTTCAACCTTCTTAGGCACGGGAAGTCTAGCATTACATATTTGGCGTGTCAACGAATGGTTTCTAGAAGAAAACCGTTACTGCTTTTTCAGCAGCATCCATTACTGTTGAAGGCATTATTCCAAGCACTATTATACCTATGCCTACTATTCCGATTGCTATTCGAGGAGGTATGCCAATTTGTATGGATGTGTCAGATTCGGGTTCTGCCATATACATAGTCCTAATGACTCTTAAATAGTAATATGCTGAGACTACACTATTCAAAACTCCACATATCACTAACCAAGTCAGTCCACTATTTATAGCGGCGCTAAATATGTATAGCTTACCCATGAATCCCACTGTTGGAGGTATACCTAATAACGATATCATTGAAATCGACAAAATTATTGCAAGTACAGGAGCTCGTTGTCCCATTCCTGCAAAGTTACGAATCATGTTGCTACCCGTAGAATTGACTATCGCGATTATTACAAAAAACGCGGCTAAATTGGTTACTGCATAGGCGACAAGATAAAACAAAACACTACTTGGTCCCATAGGTGTTTCAAACAGGTCCGCCTGAGTGCCCACAGCGGCCAATCCCATCAACAGGAATCCGGCATGGGCTACCGTACTGTAGGCCAGCATCCTTTTTATGTTAGTCTGGACAACAGCTGCAAGGTTTCCTACGGTCATTGATACAGCGCTCAATATTGCAAATAGAGATGCCCAATCAATGCGAATGTCACCAAAAGCCATGTAGAATATTCTCAGCATTATTGCAAAACCAGCGGCCTTACTTGCAACGGATAAATAACTCGTAATTGGTGTAGGGGCGCCCTCATATACATCTGGCACCCACATCTGAAAAGGGGCAGCCGATATCTTAAATCCAATACCAGCTACTATCAAAACAACTCCAAGAAGAATCACTCGTTCACCGAAAGGACCGGAGTCAGCAGACAAATATGCTATTCTCTCTATTATTACTCCTATCTCTGTGGAACCAGTGAATCCATATATAAGAGCCATACCATATAAAAGAACGGCTGAACTCATGGCACTTAGCAAAAGAAATTTTATGCCAGCTTCTGTTGAATGAGAATCTCTTCTAATCGCGATCAAAGCAGCCAGTGGCAAAGCCGTTAGTTCAATAGCGATATATATAGAAATCAAATCGGTAACAGCGGGAAGCAGCATCATGCCTGAGGCAGAAAAAATCAATAGTGCGTGATATTCTCCTTTGAGCCTACCAAGTTTAGACAGGTAGTCTGTCGAAGACAATATTACTAATGCTAGTGTACCTAGAATTAAAAATTTGAAAAACAAAGAGAATTGATCAATCAAAACAGTTCCGTATACACCAGAAAGTTTCCCTTCAGGGTCAGTATCAACAAGTCCACACAAGTAAAAAGAAAGACCAAGAGGTACAGCTAGTCCAAAAACAGAGACCGTGGCAAGAAAACCTTTTCTATTTGTTATCATATCCAGAAGTATGATTATTATTCCCAATGCACCCATCGAGATCTCAGGAGAAAGTAATTTTATGTCATGAAAATCCATGTTTAGTCCACCCTTATGACCTAGTACCAGTTTGTAAGGATTCCATAATCGGTTCTAATCCCAATGTAAACGCATCTGAGATGATTGAAGGATAGAGTCCTACTACCATAATGGACACCACTAATATCACCAATGGTACAGCCTGAACCAAAGTCACATCACCCACTTCATCCAATCTAGATATTGCAGGACCAAAAAATGTGCGTTGTATCATCCATAATATATAACCCGCCGTTAGTACTATTGCGAATACTGACAAAGTAGTTATTACTGGCCACACCTCAAATGTACCTAAGAAAACCAGCAGTTCAGCTATGAATCCACTTGTCCCGGGAAGTCCCAATGAGGCCAATCCTGCCACCAAAAATGCAGCCCCAACAAAAGGCATATTGGATGCCAGTCCTCCAAGATCAGGTATGTGCCTAGTATGTGCTTTATCGTATATCAAACCTACCACCAAAAACAAAAGGCCGGTTATAGTACCATGAGTAAACATCTGCATCGCAGCTCCTGTTAATCCCACGGAGGAGACAGAGCCACCGACTCCAACCACAGACGAAATGCCTAGTAGTACATAACCCATGTGACTGACACTGCTAAATGCCACAAGTCTTTTCAAATCTGTCTGTCTTACCGTACAAACAGCTCCATACAAAACACTTATCACAGCAAGCGTTGCTATGACCCAGGCCCATTCCTGCGCCTCACCTGGAAATATCCCTACTGCCAGTCTTATCATTCCATAGCCACCCATTTTCAACAGAACACCAGCCAGCATCACACTTACAGCTGTAGGAGCATCAGTATGCGCATCGGGCAGCCAGGTATGAACAGGCCAAACTGGCAATTTAACAGCGAACGCCAAAAATAGGAACGCAAACATTGTCCCTGCCGGCATAAACAATTTAGCTTCCGATACTAATTCAGGCAATGCAATAATGCTGAAAGAGCCTGTGGAAAAATAAAGTCCTAAGATAGAAACAAGCATAAATGCACTACCCAGAAGGGTAAAAATAACGAATTTCATTGCTGAATATTCTTTTCTACCACTTCCCCAAATAGAGATCAAGAAATACATTGGCAGTAATTCAAGCTCCCAAAATATAAAGAATAAAACAAAATCCAAAGAGATAAATACACCCATCACCGCACTTTGCAGTATCAAGAGCCACATGAAATACTCTTTTACTCTCAGTTGAATACTAAGGGAAGCCACTATGGAACAGAAACCCAATAATGAAGTTAACAAAACCAGTGGGGCGCTAAGTCCGTCTACTCCTAGGTGATATTGGATGTTTAGTACTGGTATCCAGTTCTCGTATTTTTCTACTAATTCCATGCCGTCTTTCAGATCTATATCTGCAGTTTGGAACAGATAGAAACACAAGAATCCAAGTACAAGTTCAACAAATCCAATAAAAACAGCCCAGAGGCGAATTTTTTTAGGATCGTTCAAACCCAACAATATAAAAATTGCCCCAGCTAGAGGTAAAAATATTATAGCTGAAAGAAGCATCAGTTTCTAAACTCCATATCAATAATTATCCCCATACAACGAATCCTATTAGAATACCAACAATCCCGACGGACATGCCTGCACCATAAATTTGAACCTGCCCAGTTTCAAGGTTAGTAACAATCTTCCCACTATTCCTACCGAAGAATCCAATTATGTTACCGATTCTGTCCACTATGTTGCGGTCACACCAATCAATCAATCGTGCCACACCGTTGTAGAAGAAAGAAATTGTGATTTTACCTTCATATAATTCATCAAAAAAGTATTTCCTGAAAATAAGTCTATAAATCGGTCTGGTCATGTAAGAAAATTCGCCATCTATTATGGTAGAAGTATTAACAGACTTCCTGATATATATAAGATACGCCAGTCCGATTCCAGAAACAGCTATAATGCTAGAAATTCCGGCTGCGACAAAATCGATAGGATGACCTGCAACATGTACATGATCAACTATATCAAGCATTTTCGAGAACCAATACTGAGGAATCAAACCAAGTCCCCATACTTCTCCAACTGGGTTGAATAAAAAACCAGCAACGATCGCTGGCACGGCTAAAATAACCATTGGTAATACCATAACTGCAGGAGATTCTCCCAAATGCACATCATGTGAATCCGCTCCAGAGTCGGGTTCAGCTGCAATGCCTCCCCTGAATTCACCGTGGAACGTCATAAACAAAGCTCTAAACATATAAAAAGCGGTCATAAAAGCGGCCAATAAGGCCATAATAGCAACCACAATTTGTATAGCATCTGGATGATACAAGCTTGCAGCAATTATCTCATCCTTACTCCAAAATCCAGCCAAAGGAAATATACCAGCTATACTAAGAGAACCTATAAGAAAAGTGTAATAAGTCCAAGGCATATGCTTTTTCAAACCGCCCATATATCGCATGTCAAAGGTACCAGTGGCATGATTTACACTACCAGAACCCAGGAATAATAGAGCTTTGAAAAACGCGTGAGTGAAAAGGTGGAAAATAGCCGGACCATAAGCACCTATACCAAGAGCGAGCATCATAAACCCTAATTGACTCACTGTAGAGTAGGCAAGTACTCGCTTTATATCGTACATTACCAAGCCCATAGTAGCAGCAAATAAAGCTGTAACTCCTCCAGTAAGAGCAACAACGCTCATGGCAGTCGAAGAAACCTCAAAGAGCGGGAAGAACCTAGCCACCAAAAATATTCCCGCAACTACCATTGTGGCCGCATGAATCAGAGCGCTAACCGGAGTGGGACCTTCCATGGCATCAGGAAGCCACACATGTAATGGAAATTGTGCTGACTTACCAACAGCACCAGCAAAAATACCGAGCGCCACTAGAGTAGCGATGCTACCCGCAAAAAATCCGGATTTCGCGGCAAAATTCACAGAAGATATATCAAACACTGAACCGGACATGCCTGCGCCAGTAAATTCAGATGCGTTCGCGGCGAAAATTTCTCCACCGTTTGCAAAAAGATACAAAATTGCCAGCAAGAATCCAAAATCACCTAGTCTGGTAACTAAAAATGCTTTCTTAGCTGCTGCTGTCGCAGATGGTTTGTGAAACCAAAATCCTATTAACAAATAAGAACAGAGCCCCACCAATTCCCAGAAAAAGTAAATTTGTATAATGTTGCCAGCGAGCACCAAACCTATCATAGAAGCTGTGAATAAAGATATGTAAGCAAAATACCTTGAGTATCCTGGGTCTCCGTGCATATACCCTTGAGAGTAAATCAGGACCATCAAACTTACACCACTGACAACAACCAACATAATAGCTGTCAATGGATCCATAAGTATTCCTACCGTTAATTCCAAGGAACCCACAGTAATCCAAGAATGGGAAGGCCAAACTATCTTACCCTGATTGCTCCATACCTCCAGAACCGATTGTATGGATAAAACAAATCCTATGGCAACGGCGGCAATAGCCACATAACCGCTTAATCTATCATATCCATTTAAAAACGGTCTTATTACCAAAGATATGAATATGAAGGCAAACAGTGGGAGCAAAAATATAGCCCAAGCCATCATCTCAGTCATAAATGATCAATCTCACTTCTATCTTCAAAGTTATTATTTATCACCAAAAACCCTATAACTTCCTAAGTATTTCTTCCGCAACATGTTCTCTGCCTCTGGGAACCATAATTCGATATGGTATTTGTTCTCCCCATGACAATATATGGCCTTCTGGCAGTAGTTGAGTTGGAAGTCCCTCTCCTTCCAGGAGTTCTTTCCACATCTCTGCTATCATTAGGTTCGGAGCTTTTTTAAAATCGACCCACATAGTCTTATCAACCCTTCATCAAGTTAATGTTCGTAATATCTACTGTTTCTCGATTGCGATATATAGCAATTACTATTCCTAAAGCCAAAGCGACCTCCGCTGCCGCAACCGCTATAATAAATATAGAAAATATTTGACCAGTTAACAAAGTGTTTAATGCTGTATCTCCCAATGGAGTACCGTTAGTTAACGCCAAACCAATCTCTTCATCTAAGGCACTTTTTGAGAGAGTCATTGCTTGTGGAATTGTATACCTACTAAAAGCAATCAACGCTATATTTACCGCGTTAAACATCAATTCTATAGACATCAATACGGTTAGAATATTCTTCTTGGAAAGAGCTCCATATAACCCAATGCCAAAAATTATTCCAGAAACTATTAAAAAGTTTTCTAAACTCAGGACTCAACCTCCGTATCTCTCACAAGCGCAAGTGCTCCAATAACTGCCGCCAGCAAAACTACAGAGACCACTTCCATTGGCAGCACAAAGCGAGTCATAATTAATGTAGATATAACTACAGTGGTATTGCTAAATACGTTTTTGATTCCTTGTTCAGTATTACTCACGTCTCCTTCGGCACCACCCGGGGAGACCTCAAATCCCAAGCTGTCCCATGTATTCCAATCTGTAGAAATCGCCGTTGACACAATCAAAGCAGTCAAGGTTGCCACTAAAATCAAGATCAACGGACTGAAACCATGAGATGCACTGCCATCTTGTACATTACTAGTCAACATTATTGCAAAAATTATCAGTATAGAAACAGCGCCTACATAGACCAATACCTGTACAACTGCCAAGAACTCCGCATTAAGTAATACGAATAACCCAGCTACAGCCAAAAATGAAACTACCAAGAACAAAGCTGCTCGAAATATATCTCTTTGGTTCACAACACATATAGCGGAAGCTATCGCCGTAAAAGATATGACTCCGAAAATAATGTCTAAAAGGTTCATTTACGCCCAACCTCTTCCCAAGACAAGGGTTCATCTTTATGAGGATGGTAATTTTTATCCTCCAATTGTGGTCTGTACCAGGTACTTAATCGTCTTTCAGAAGACTTCAGTTCTTCAATTGGTATAATCAGGTCATCTCTACGATATTGACCTCTTTCAAAACCACTACCCATAAAAAGTGCATCGTACGGACAAGCTTCCACACATAGACCACAGAACATACATCTACCTATGTCTATGTCAAATGTGTCTACGGTATAAGATTGCCCTTCTTGCATATTCGAACCACCAGGATGAGTAACTATCTTAATAATTCCCAATGGGCAATACTTGGCGCAACTAGCACACCCGGTACATCTTTCCTCAAACCAGCCGAATTCCTCTCCCCTAAAACGCGCGGCCTGAGGAACTGTCTCTTCTGGGTACTGTACGGTGAAAGGTTTTCTAAATAGATTTCTGAAAGTTACCGCTAAACCTTTTGCTATTCCTAAACCATACATTTCATATACCTTCTTATACTAAATATTAGTTGTTGCCCGAGTTATTGAGAACAGAACTTCTAGTACTCAATTTTGCAGAAACCATGTGTGACGATATAACAACACACGCCACTGTAATTGTCCAGTTTATGCCAGCCATTAGCCATATTTCACTGCCAGTAGGATCACCCCCCTGAACCATAAAATCAGGAATCACGCGATGAA
>CAZNWQ010000012.1:0-6351 GCA_964576965.1 uncultured Dehalococcoidia bacterium | reverse complement strand
ATCCTAACGGGAAAAGAAATTTCCATGCAAGACCCATGATCTGATCTACTCTTAATCTTGGTAATGTAGCTCTTATCCAAAGCAATATGAACCAAAGCAAGCCTACTTTCAAGAAGAACCATAAAGGACCTGGTAGGACTGGTCCCTCCCAACCCTTTAAAAACAGCGTGGTCATTATCGAAGCTGCTCCAAATGGAGCTATAAATTCTGCCAATTGGAATGTTCCCCACTTCATACCACTATATTCAGTATGAAAACCTGCAACCAGCTCTGAATCAGCTTCAACAATGTCAAATGGAGATCTATTCATTTCTGCAGATATAGCTATGAAAAATATAAGGAAACCCAAAGGCTGGACTAATATAAACGGAACGAACTGTCGTTCTACAATATCAACCATAGACAAAGATCCTACAAACAACAAAACTCCTACTATAGATAACACCATAGGTACTTCATAGCTAACTAATTGAGCAACGCCACGCATAGCTCCGAAAAGTGAGTATCGATTACCCGAACCCCAACCTGCCATAAACATAGCAACTGTAGGCACTGTAGTGACTGCTATTATGAACAGTATTCCAATATTTAAATTAGCTATATATGCGTTATGACTATACGGTATAACAGCAAATACCAGTATTGGCGGAACTATGAACATAAGTGGTGCTAGGTTAAAAACCCAAGAATCCACACCGTCGGGCTTAGTGTCTTCTTTACTCAGCAACTTTACAGCATCGGCTATCGGTGTAAGTAAACCCCAAGGTCCCCATCGATTTGGACCCAGACGAGATTGAAATCTGGCAATAAGGCGTCTTTCCACCCAAGTGCCTAAAGTAGTAATAATAACCACAGTGTTAATAACAGAAAAAACGATGAGAAATCCCGCTATGAGGTAAGCCAACCAATCTGGTATAGGAGAAACACCGAATATGGTCAGATCTGCCAAAAATTGGTATAGATTTCCATAAAACGCGTTTGCTTCCTTAAAGGGCACGTATGCGTTATCCACTACCTGTCTACCTCTCCCATATTAATATCTACGCTTCCAAAAGTGACTATCATATCTGCCAATTTAGTATCTACCAGCATATCCTTTAGAGCTGTAAGATTAATCAGAGAAGATGACCTGATCTTACACCTGTAAGGCGATATGCCTCCGTCACTAACAAGGTAGAATCCTAATTCTCCTTTAGGTCCTTCAACATGACCATACGCATCGCCAACGGGGGGTCTTATAAGATTTGCAGTGTCTGCCCTGATAGGGCCTTGAGGTATTTGATCTACACATTGTTGTACGATCTTCAGAGATTCTCTCATCTCTGCTATACGTATAAGATATCTGTCATAGTTATCCCCTACTGTACCAACTGGAACTTGGAATTCCATTCTGTCATAGACGTCGTACGGGTCCGCCTTCCGAAGATCCCAATTAACTCCAGATGCTCTGAGGATCGGACCGCTTATAGAGGAATTAATAGCCTGTGCAGAAGATAAGACACCTATATCTTTTGTCCTAGAAAGCAGGATTTCATTACCAGTAATCAGTCTTTCATATTCGTCTATGTATCCAGGCATATATCCTAGAAAATCGGTGAGTGCTTCCCAGAACTCCGACGGTGCATCTTGAAATATCCCTCCCACCCTCATAAAACTGAGAGTTATTCTTGCACCACACAACATTTCAAACATATCTAATATTTTTTCTCTTTCCCTGAAACAATACATCAACGGAGTAGCTAGTGCTCCAACATCATTCAAAAAGAATCCAGTAGCCACCAAGTGACTAACTACACGTTGAAGCTCTGCAACAATTACCCTGAGATACATGGCTCTTTCAGGTGGCGCAATACCAGAAAGTTTCTCCACAGCCAGAACATATGAGAGATTATTCGACATAGAAGACACATAATCTAATCTATCTGTTAGTGTAATAACTTGAGTATACGTACGCTCCTCGGCGAGCTTCTCTGAGCCCCTATGTAGATAGCCGAATATAGGCTCCACGTCTATAATCATCTCACCGTCAAAAGTAACACGCATTCTGAACACCCCGTGAGTGCTAGGGTGTTGAGGGCCTATATTAACTGTTATGGGCTCTGTTCTAATTGGCATGGTTTTTGTCTCTCTTTAACGAGGATCCTCCAAGTAATCTTTACGCTGTGGGTGCCCTGGGAATCCTTCCCATAGGAGTAATCTCTTCAGATTATAATGCCCGTTGAACTGGACTCCCATCAGATCATATACTTCACGCTCCTGAAAATCTGCGCCTTGCCAGAGGTGAGTAACTGATGGCACTTCAATGTCTTCTCTTCCCCAACATTTAGACTTCAAAACCACTCCATGGTTCAGAGAAATAGACCTCAGGTGATAAACCATTTCAAAATATTCTATGTAATCCACTGCGGAAACAGACACTAGATAATCCATACTGGTTTCCGGATCATTCTTAAGTTGAGCACATACATCAGCGATAGACTCCGCTTTAATCCACAGATCCCCGTCACCATGACCTTCAACGACGTCAGGGATTGATTCATTTAATTTGCGCGCTAAAACTTCTGTATCTAGAACGGAAGTCATCTAATCTCCTGCAGCCCTTCCAGAAAGACTGTATTTCTTTATCTTATCGTGCAGTTGCATAATCCCGTATAACAAGGCATCTGGTCTAGGTGGACAACCTGGAACGTATACGTCCACTGGAACTATTCTGTTCACTCCAGGCACCACACTGTATCCCTGGTAATAAGGACCACCACTGGTCGCACACACACCCATAGAGATAACCCATTTCGGTTCAGGCATCTGCTCGTATAGTCTCCGTATAACCGGTGCCATTTTCCAAGTGACCGTACCAGCAACTATCATCAAATCGGCCTGCCTAGGGGATGCTCTCATAGCTTCCATCCCAAATCTAGATATATCGAACCGAGACATGGCACTCGCTATCATTTCAAAAGCGCAGCAAGCAAGCCCAAATGTCATGGGGAATACTGAGGATTTTCTACTCCAATTTAAAGGTGCATCCACCGAGGTTACTATTATGTTTCTCTCAAAGTCTGGGGCTACTTGTATGGAGTCGTTTGTAAAGGGCTCAATATGCGTAGCCTTCATGTTATTGATCTCAACACCCTCTTCCCTGTCCAAATCCCAAGTAGTGGCGTGTAGAGGTATAGTGACCCCAACACCGCTTTGGTTCAAACTGACCTCACTATCAGTAAACTCAGCCATAAATTAACTCCATTCTAATGCTTTATATCTCCACGCATACGCCCACCCTACGACCAAAATCATAATGAATATCAACATTTCAACAAATGCAAATAGTCCCAATTTACCAAACGACACTGCCCATGGGTAAATAAATATTGTCTCTACATCAAAAACAACGAAAAGCAAAGCAAATTGATAGTACCTGAAATTGAACTGCGGCCATCTCTTGCCAACAAGATTCATGCCTGATTCATAAGGGCTACTTTTTACGAAGCTAGGTTTGTGAGGGCGCACTCTTACGAAAGATAGCAGCCAAGATAGAACTAACAAAGTTCCTGGCAGTATTACAGCCAGGGCAGTGAATATAGCTATGAGCCCATACTGACGAAAATAATCTTCAAGCATAGGCGTATATTTCTCCTATAACAAACACTGAAAAAAATATATCATAGCCATGACCAGATTATCAAGTGAAATTAACCACAAACTTATTCAATATTTAAACTGTTCCAATAAACAACGCTATGCCTTTAAGTTATACTTGGCTATAAGAATTCAAAAATATGCATGAACGGACCGATGAAACTAAATATTAGCAACAACAAATATATTTTGATTACTTCAATGGTATTAATATTTCTGTTTGCGTTATTAACGCGGACAGAAATATATAGCTCCAGTCAGGACACTCCGGAAAGTATAATAAAGTTAGCAGATGAATGGAGTTCTGTTTCAGGATCAACTCAAGATTTACAAGATAGCACCATAGTAGAAGTATGGGGCATTCTATCAGATAACTTTGTAGATAAAGAAACATTGAATCCTGAGAGTATCAGTGACGCCGGATTATATGCTCTACTTGCAGCGATAGCAAAAGAAGAATCGCACAATCCTTCTACCCTAAGTTACATAACAATAGACGCAATGCTTGCAGAGATAGGGGACCCTCATACGTTCCTTTTCCGTCCAGACGCTTATTCTTTATATTCCCAAAACACCCAAGGTGAATTTGATGGCATTGGTGCTCGAGTGGAACTATCGAATTCCATGCTCACCATAGTTGAACCAATACAAGGCACACCTGCATTCAACGCTGGAATTGAAGCAGGCGACGTAATATTAGCGGTTAACGGAGAAAGCACTTTAGGTTGGAGCCTGTTGGAATCCGTAACAAAAATACGAGGTCCCAAAGGTACCCGTGTAAATCTATTGATTCAACGAATAGGAATATCAGAACCATTTGAAGTAGAAATAACACGTTCTTCCATCAGTATGGAAAGTGTCACTATGAAAATAATAGAAGAAGACTTTGCATATATAAAAATAAGTTGTTTTTGTGATGACACAGACGAAGAGTTAGAAAGCATATTAAAATTGGTCTCTAATGAAAACCCGTCCGGTATAGTATTGGACCTGAGAAATAATCTGGGTGGACTGTTATCAACCACAGTGAATATAGCTGACGTTTTTCTGGAAGAAGAAATAGTATTATATGCAATCGACGGAGATGGTAACCGAACAGACTATTTTACCGAGTCTGATTCCCAAATTGATCTGCCAATGGTAGTCTTGGTAAATGAATTCAGTGCAAGTGCCAGTGAAGTTTTATCAGGAGCTCTTCAGGATCACGGTAGGGCTCAAATAATAGGGACGCAAACGTTTGGAAAAGGTAGTGTTAATCTTCCCAAGAAACTTAGCGACGACTCCGCATTATATTACTCAATAGCCCGTTGGTATTCACCAGGCGGAAATATGATAGAAGGTAAAGGCATAAAGCCAGATTTAACCGTTGAGGCAATACAGAGCAAAAACTCTGAAAAGGATTTACAATTAGAAACGGCTCTCAACAGGCTTAAGTCTACAATGAACTAACACTGGAAATACTGTAAGGATAAAATATGGCTAAAAGGGTCAGATCCAAGAAGAAAACCACCGTCAATAACAATGCCAATGCCGCTTTCAGAGTAATTAGTGTAAACCGTAGAGCGTATTACGAATACGAAATTATGCAAAACCTTGAGGCTGGATTGGTTCTCACCGGGACAGAGATAAAGTCTATTAGGGCAGGGCAAATGAATATCCAACACGCTTTTGCTAAAATAGAACGAGGTGAGGCTTGGCTGATAGGATCACATATAGCGCAGTACTCAGAAGGAAATATCTACAACCATGACCCATTAAGGCCTAGAAAATTACTGTTACACCAAAAAGAGATAGATTATCTTTCAGGTAGTACATCTCAAAAAGGACTAACACTGATTCCACTGAGGGTTTATATCAAGAAACATATAGCAAAAGTTCAAGTGGGTATTGCTAGAGGTCGCAAGTTACATGATAAGAGAAAAGTAATTATCGATCGGGAACAAGAAAGGGAAATCAGAAGAAAGATGTCAGAAAGGTACCAATAGTGGAAGATTATCCACTTTGTATAGTATAATATAACGGTATCGGGGACGCTTGGCTTCGACAGGGGGTAATTTCGCGGAATTGCAGGCCGAGGCACCGTGCACCTCGTAAAAAGCGGTAAAAGAATAACTGGCGAAAATAAACTCGCTCTAGCTGCTTAAATATAGCAGTTACGTCCACTACAAACTCTCCTCGAAGGCTGTAAATGGGCGACATTAAATCGAGGCGCTAGCTCTCTTGACGCCGATGCGGAGTGAACAAGAAAATTCGGCTAGCTCCTATGGAACCTTGCCAGTAAGGACCGGAGGAGCAATTAATTAACTACTGGATAAGCCTGTAGTACATTCCAGCGGATAGTTCTCTGGACGGGGAGTTCGACTCTCCCCCGTCTCCACCATAAGACTGATACGGCTCTATCGATGGGTTTGTAGATGAGTATGTAACAATTTTGTTGGGAGATCAGTTAAATGAAAATTACAGACGTCAGGACAATAATAGTCCAAAATGATGCCGACTGGAGCAGAGGTGGGGACGAACCCGCATATCGTGGAGGAAAATATCTCTTATTCCTGGAAATTATTACAGACGAAGGAATAACAGGCCTTGGAGAAAGAATAACAGGTAACACATTCTCGGGTGCAGGAAGAGATTTCCCAATAGAAGATATGAAGTCTCAGATAGCTCTTATCCATGAAATAGGCCGTCAGTATCTAATCGGTGAAAACCCCTTTA
>CAZNWQ010000011.1:0-22794 GCA_964576965.1 uncultured Dehalococcoidia bacterium | reverse complement strand
TGAAGTTCTAATGATAAATGCTGCTAGTTATTACTTTACATCCTAAAAAATAAGTCCTCTGGCATTAGCTGGAGGACTTTATTTGTGAGTAGATTAAGTGGTCGGGGCGAAAGGATTTGAACCTTCGACCTCCTGTTCCCAAAACAGGCGCGCTCCCCCTGCGCCACGCCCCGAAAACACCATAATAGTGAGACAACCTATGGTGGTCAATAGGTAGAACACGAATTGTTGTTCTTTTGATATAATCAAATCATTCTAGAGTCATCTGGAATGTTTCTACTAATTTATTAGGTTGAAACAAATCTACACTGAAAAGAAATTAATTATTTGAGCGTAGGAGTTGTTATATTAGCAGCTGGCTCTAGCCGGCGAATGCGAATTGCGGCAGACAACACATCTCTGCCGCTGGATAAGACATTCATGGAGTTATCGGGTAAACCGGTTATAAGTTATAGTCTAGATATTTTCGAGAGTTGTTCTGTTGTAGACGAAATAGTATTGGTATTGTCACAAAGGAATTTGGAACAGGGACGTAAATTGGTTGATTCTGGAAATTGGAGTAAGGTAAGTGGAGTGTGTGTTGGTGGTGATACTAGAACTGACTCAGTTTTATCAGGAATTAACAGTTTAAGTCAGTGTGACTTTGTAATGATTCATGATGGTGCCAGACCTTGCGTAACAGTTGACGTAATAGAAAACGGTTTATTTGCTGCAGAATCAACCGGGGCTGCTATACCAGTTATCCCGATTAGGGATACCGTGAAGAATATTGAGCAGGATCGCGTGAGAAATACGGTTCCCAGAGACACGTTGGTTTTGACACAAACCCCACAAATATTCCGGTTTGAGATAATAAAAAAGGCAATAACGCTAAGGTCATCTTCCACTACAGACGACTCAAAATTGGTAGAGGATATTGGATGTGAGGTTGTGTCATTTTCTGGTGACGATAACAATATAAAAATAACTACACCGTTCGATATAGATCTGGCAGAGTTGATCATTAGGAATAGACTTGGATTGTAATTTTAACTTGTTCATTTAGGAGGCAATGTGTCTTTCAAGGTTGGTATTGGATATGACGCTCACAGGTTCGAAAGTGGGATACCTTTGTGGCTAGGTGGGGTGAAGATAGACTTTGAATTTGGACTTGCAGGACATAGTGATGGCGATGTATTGATTCATGCTATTGTAGATTCAATATTAGGGGCAGCGGGCTTAGGAGATATAGGAAAGCATTTCCCCCCTGGTGATCCTAAGTACAAGGGAAGTTCTAGTTTGGAGTTTTTGTCGTATACGACTGAACTAATAGGACAGTCTGGCTGGCAAGTGAGTAATCTTGATGCTACAATAATCGCCGAACGGCCGAAAATAGCAACTTTATCTCATTCAATGAGTCAAGTGATATCTGGTGCGTTAAGAATTGAGGAGTCCTTAATCAACATAAAGGCGACTACTACGGATGGTATGGGTTTTGAAGGAGATGGTAGAGGCATATCCGCTTTCGCTATATCAATGATAGAGAGTAAACGATGAAACTTTACGACACGCTTTCAACTGAAAAACGCGAATTTACCCCAAACAGCGACGTTGTCAAAATGTACGTCTGTGGACCAAATTTATATGGACCATGCCACGTAGGTCATGCTCTATCATACATTTATTTCGACGTTCTTAGACGTTACCTGGAGTATGCTGGATACCAGGTTTATCAAGTTCAAAACTTCACAGATATAGAGGATAGAATCATAGAGGTTTCGAACTCTGAAGGTCTAAGTTTGGGGGAATTATCCAATACATATATACAGAGATTTATGGAAGAAATGGATGCTTTGGGGGTTCAAAGGGCTCATGAATATCCTAGAGCAACCCACTACATCGGAGAAATGATAAAAATAGTTGAGGATTTGATTGCCAAAGGCCACGCTTACGAGATTGACGGGGACGTATATTTTAGAGTCAGACATTTTCAAACTTACGGGAGATTGTCAAAGAGACCTATAGAAGAAATGCAGGCCGGAACAAGAATTGAAGTTGATTTAAGAAAAGAAGACCCAATGGACTTTTCATTGTGGAAAAAGTCTAAATTGGATGAACCTTCATGGGACTCACCTTGGGGACTGGGACGCCCTGGATGGCATATAGAATGTACGGCGATGTCCGTGAGTCTTTTAGGTTCGCAAATAGATATCCATGGAGGCGGACAGGACGTAATATTTCCCCATCACGAGAACGAAATCGCTCAATCCGAGTCATATACTGGAGATTCTCCATTCGTCAACTTTTGGATACATAATGGTTTATTGAGGTTATCTGAAGATGACACAGAAAAAATGACTCGTCACACTGGTAATTTCGTTAGTTGTAG
Source organism: uncultured Dehalococcoidia bacterium (assembly GCA_964576965.1). GTDB lineage: Bacteria > Chloroflexota > Dehalococcoidia > Lucifugimonadales > UBA2985 > VFHP01. Next base: position 20,426 of record CAZNWQ010000011.1, on the reverse strand, counting down.
GGATGCGATAGAATCTCGGAACCCTGAAGCACTAAGAATATATTTCTTATCGTCACACTATCGTAGCCCTTTGACTTACAGTGATGATGGGCTAGATTCTGCGGAACGTTCTCGTCAAAGATTGATCAACTCCTTGAGAGATGAGGCAAGTACTAACAATGTAGACGAAGTACTATCTGCCGATGACCATAAAAGCAGATTCATTACAGCCATGGATGATGACTTAAATACACCGCAAGCACTGGCTTCTCTATTTGATTTAGCGAGAGACATCAATCGTTCCAAGGAACAAGGAGTTTCTGTTTCTACAGCCCAGTCAGTCTTAAAGGAATTAGCATTAGTCCTCGGATTGTCTCTGGAAGAAGATTTGAGTTCATCTACCGGTGATGCTGCACCATTCATAGATCTACTTGTACAGATTAGAAGCCAACTTAGAGATGAAAAGCAATGGGCACTAGGGGATTCCATCAGAGATCAACTGCAAGCACTGGGTGTGAACCTAGAAGATGCTGCTGGAGGCACTAAGTGGAGAATGGTCCCTAGGGGATAATCACTTGATAACCGCTTCTGCTATCGAAAAATTCCAATCTGTTGTTGGTGTCGATAATTTTCTCTTAGATGAAGAAAGCTTGTTTAGATATTCTTTAGATGCTTATCGGGTGTGGTCGAGTCAAGGTAAATTTTCGACTAATAACAAGGTTTCAGCTGTTGTAAAACCCTTAGATACCCAAGAAATAGTAAAAGTAGTAAAGATAGCCAACCAAGAAAAGATACCTTTAATCCCTTTTGGTTCTGGAACAGGAGTAATGGGTGCTATAAACCCTGTGCCAGGAAGTGTATGTGTGGATTTGAAGCGTATGAACAGTGTATTGGATATTGATCCTGTTTCATTAACTGTAACAGCACAATCTGGCGTTATATTGGCTCAATTGGATGAGAGTCTGTCTAAACGAGATTTGATGTTGGGACATGACCCATATAGTTTACCAATAGCTACTGTTGGAGGAGCAATTTCTACGAATGGAGTAGGCTACAGGGCGGCGAAATACGGCTCAATGGGCGACCAAGTATTGGGATTGCAAGTAGTACTGCCAAATGGCGAAATATTAGAAACCAGATCTGTTGAAAAGACTTCAGTGGGTCCGGGTTTCCAACATTTATTTATAGGGACTGAAGGGGTGTTTGGTTTTATAACCCAAGCTACTTTAAAGGTTTTCCGCATACCAGAATCCAGGGTTTTCAAAACTTATTCATTTGATAACTTCGAAAACGGATTTAATGCAATGAACGAAATGTTTTCAATTGGACTAAAGCCGTCATTATCAGATCTGACTGAAGAATGTTCAGATATAAATAATTCCAATCAAACAAAAGGTCAGTATAGTACTAATTTATTCTTGGTATTTGAAGGATATTGTGAAGAAGTAAAGGCTCAGCTCAGTAGAGTGCCGGATATATGTTCACAATATGGAGGCACAGATGTTGGGCCATATATGTCCGAAAATTATTGGGATAAAAGGCATGATTCTGCTTATAGGTTCAAAGATAACTACATCGAAAAATCGGTTGATGATTGGCCAATTGCCAACCGGAATCGCGTAGTAGCTTATCCTCATGTTGCTTTACCGGCATCAAAAGTGTTGGAATATCGTCGATTAGCCGAACAAATCGTTTTAGAGTTCCAGGTGGAGATAACGGAATATTCTTGCTGGACTAATCCCGGGCTTTTTTCCCTGATGTTGGTTAAGACTGTAGTAGATTGGAATAAAGACGTAGCAGATTTGGATATCGTGTTAGATAAACTACTTACTTTGGCTCAAGACCTTGGGGGAACTATGGAATATGTGCATGGTGTTGGATCAAAATTGTCCCATTTGGTCCCTAGAGAACTTGGGTATGGGCTAGAGATAATGAGGAAAATTAAATCATCAATAGACCCAGAAAACATTATGAATCCAAATAACTTAGGTATCTAGGTTTATAAAGACAATCATACCTTTTTGTTTTCTATTCGCACCGCTGTCCCATATACTAAGATTTCCGCTGCTCCATTCATGACCATAGATGTCATGAATCTCATACCGATTATTGCATTCGCACCTTTGTCTTCTGCTCGCTGTTCCAGTCTTTTTAGTGCTTGTTCTCTTGATTGTGCCAGTAACTTAGTGTATTCCAAGACTTCACCACCCACCAAATTGCGAATTCCGGCCATGATATCGCGCCCAATATGTCTAGCTCTTATGGAACTAGCACTTATTAGTCCAAATGTTTCCACAATTTCAGAATCCTGTATCTGGTCAGTAGTTGTAATAATCAATTGTTTTTATCCTCGTCAACGCCTTCCGAGTCTCGACCCGACATTCTGTCTGAAATAGCTGCATATAGAAGGAACCCGAACCCGATAAATAATGCTAATAATGCTAATCTTAGAACGATCGGTATCGGGGCTAAAACAAGGAATCTTAGGGAGTAGAACAGCCAATAGACCAAAATACCAGCGGCCCCGAGAGCCAATATAGAAAAACCCAGTTTTATCATCGACTATCCTTTCAGGTAGGGATAGTAGTTTCTATTATGCTTTAAAACATCCAATCCGGTCTCACGGCACTGAATATGGCCAGCAGAGTGAAAATAACTGCTAAGACTATTGTGAATTGGAAAAGTGTTTTTTCTATGCCTCTACGAGTACGAAATGACGCTTGTCCAGAACCGAAGAAACCCGATCCTTGTCCCCTGATTTGGAACAGTATCACTGCAATCAGTAGTAAGGAGACCATTATTTGAGATACAAAAAGAAATGAATCCATCAGTTTTGACTCTTATTTTTTAGATTTTCCAACAGCATAGTGTTTATTATAGCAGGATTGGCCCTTCCTCGCGTTTCCTTCATTACTTGCCCAAGTAAATATTTTATTGCTGTGTCTTTACCTCCAACGAAATCGTTTACGGCTTGTTCATTGCTGGCTATAACTTTCGACACAGCTTCTTCTAAAAACTCTTTGTCATTAAGTTGAGTTAATCCTCTACTGTTTGCTACTTCATGAGGATCTGATCCAGATATAAATATCTCTTCAAAAACCTCTTTAGCTGCTGGTCCGCCAATCGTGCCGGATTCCACAAGGTCAGTAAATTGTCTTAACAATGGTGGGGTTATTTTCAAATCAATTATATCCATATTGGATGCGTTCATCAGTCCTGACATATCTCCTAACATCCAGTTTGATATGGATTTTGCCTTAGAGGCCATTCTTTGTTGTTCTATTTCTTTAGCGCTCATACTTTTTTCGAAATAGTCTGCCATGGCTTTTGAAGATGTCAGTAAGGCAGCGTCATAACTGGGCAATTCATAATAGTCGATAAACCTGTGTCTTTTTGCCTCGGGTAGTTCCGGTAACTGAGTCTTTAATTCGTTGACCCATTTGGATTCTATGGGGATTGGGGGTATATCAGGTTCAGGGAAATAACGATAATCATGTGCGAGTTCTTTGCTTCTTTGGGATACGGTTATTTCTTTTTCCTCAGACCAACCCCTGGTTTCTTGTACGACTTTACCACCTTGTTCTACAACCTGAATTTGTCTATTGATTTCATATTCCAGCGCCCTATAAACAGATCTAAAACTGTTCATATTTTTGATTTCTGTACGTGTAAAGAGAGCGGAACTATTCTTGGGTCGAATACTGATGTTAGCGTCACATCTAAAACTGCCGTCTTCCATGTTTCCGGTTGAAACTCCCAGATACTGCAAGATAGACCTCAGGTTTAATAGATATTCTCTGGCTTCTTCCGGCGAACTAATGTCGGGCTCACTCACGGTTTCCATTAGAGGTACGCCAGAGCGATTCACATCTACAAGACTATATCTGTTATGTTGATCTTTATTAATATGCTGGAGTTTAGCGACATCTTCTTCTAGATGTACTCTGGTGATGCCGATTTTCTTTTCATGACCGTTAACATTAATTGTTAGACTGCCACCTAAGGATATTGGGTTATCGTATTGAGATATCTGGTAGCCTTTCATTAAATCCGGGTATGGATAATTTTTCCTGTGAAATTGAGCCATCGAGGCTATTTCCCCATTCAATGCCAAACCCGTCATGATGACGAACTCAACGGCTTTTCTATTTACTACAGGAAGAGAACCTGGTAAGGCTAGGCATACAGGGCACACTACGGTATTTGGCTCCGAATCTATGTAAATGCACGGACACGAGCAAAACATTTTGCTTCTTGTTAAGAGTTGGGCATGAACCTCAAGTCCAATTACGGGTTCGTATTTATCTTTATCTTCCATGGTCGTAAATATTTGTTAGATTTCCAATGACTTAATATTCTTGGAGCAGCGGTTAGTATATCAAACGGATATTAACCGATCAAGGAAATGTTTAGCAGGTAATTGTTACAAAATATTGATGTGGTGATATTTGAGGATTGGAATCACGTTCATTCAGATTCAAGAGGCTTTATTTCGTATCAACATTCACACATTGTGCAACTTTGATGTATAATGCAGAGGAAATGCATTTTGCATTAGGTAAAGGACATCTAGAGGCAAGTACTTTTTAATTCAACAAAATAAGAGGCGCTATATGAGTCAATCAAAGATTAATGAAATAGGTATACTCCCAGTATTGCAAGACGAACTCGACACTTTTGAGGATGTAGTAGGGGATTTTATCAAAGGAGATTGGGATCCTATAGCATTTCAAGCATTTAGATTGCGACAGGGTGTTTATGGACAGAGACAACCAGATGTTCATATGCTTAGAGTTAAATTACCAGTAGGAGAGATTTTTTCCGAGCAACTAGAGGTGTTGGGGGAAGTCGCAAGAGAATTCACACCTTTAAACAAGGGACACGTTACGACTAGGGAAAACATGCAGTTCCACTTCGTCCCAATCGAAAGAGTTGGACAGGCCCTACAAGTCCTGGGTAAAGTCGGACTGTCGACTAGAGAAGCATGTGGCAACACGGTCAGAAATGTGGCTGGATGCCCTATAGCCGGTGTCTGTTCGGATGAACCATTTGATACAACTCCTTACGCAGGGGCTTTTGCAAGATATTTTTTGAGGCATCCCGTGACGCAGGGCATGCCTAGAAAGATTAAGAGTGCTTTTTCAGGTTGTGAGAAAGATTGTGCCATTACGAGCATTCACGATATAGGTTTTATTCCCAAGACTAGACAAACCAGTGGTGTTGTGGAAAGAGGGTTCAAGGTAGTCGTGGGAGGTGGCCTTGCTATAATGCCCAGAATAGCACCAACTTTGTATGAATTTGTGCCAGTTAATGATTATCTAAAAATCAGCGAGGCAGTATTAAGAGTATTCGATGCATCTGATGAATTGCGTAAAAATCGAATGAAAGCCAGGATAAAATTTCTGATAGATAGAGTGGGAATTGATGATTTTAGGGAAATGGTTGAAGAAGAACTAAAGAAACCATGGGCCGACAAGAACTTTGACCCTACTCCATTTTTATATGTTCAGAATGAGGAAGAAGAGGCATTGGCACGAGATTCCAGCAATCCTTCTACCCCCTCAAATGAGGACAGGGCTGATTTTGAGTTATGGCGTGATACCAACGTTATGCCACAAAGACAAAATGGATATAGTGTAGTTCTTATAAAAGTCCCTCAGGGTGATATAAACGAAGATCAATTTCCATTACTTGCTAAGATAGCAGATAGATATTCTTTGGGCAAAGTCCGTTTAACACAACAGCAGAATGTAGCACTTAGATGGGTTTCCAATGAAGCACTCTACGAACTTTGGAAGGATCTTAAAGAAGCCTCACTTGGGGGAAGTGAAGTTAACACTATAACAGATGTCACCTCGTGCCCTGGAACAGATAGCTGTAAATTGGGAATTACATCTTCAATGGGGCTTGGAAAAGCGATAATGGAGGGTTTAGAAGAAATTGATTTGTCTGACCCTCTAGTCAAGAGTTTGCACATCAAAATGAGTGGTTGTCCAAATTCATGTGGGCAGCACCATCTCGCTAATATAGGATTTCACGGGGCTTCACTGAAGGGAGATAAAGGCAATCAAGTGCCTGCATACGAAATGTTCGTTGGGGGTAGCTACCAAGATATGAGTAGTCAGACGGATGCACGTATTGGACTGAGGCCAAAAGGTAAGGTTCCAGCTAAGAGAGTACCAGTTGTTATAAAACAAGTGCTGGAATATTATCAGGCTAATCGAGTGGAGTCCGAAGAATTTAATAGTTTTGTTGATAGGGTTGGAGTAGAGCCATTTGAGGAGATAATGACAAGCCTCAGGGACACCGGTCCACTCAACAGAGATAATATAGATACATATATGGACTGGAACAAAACGGTACTTTACAAGGTCGAAAGAGGCGAGGGGGAGTGCGCAATATAACTGAGAATGAGGACTGGGTTGACCTGGGTTAGTGGTAGGGTAACTTAAATCCTACGGCTTATTCCATCTGCTGAATTTCTTTGCGAATCTTGTCATGAAATTCTCTTCTTGTTCTCCTTCAATGACCCTGCCCCTCCATCTTCTTTCATGACTAGACGTTTGATAGGATAAATTTAATCCAAATTTCATTATCAATATTATCAAAACTATCCATAAAACGGAGCTAAAGACACCTGGCAACATGGTGGTTAGGGCTATCAAAGATACTGTTGATAACAATAGCGTCACCAGTCTGTTTCTTGGATTTGTTAGCAAGGAACCAATTAAACTTCCGATTTTGGATAGTTGATTGTTAATCACCTTTGGCAATTGTGTGACTGTTGAATGTTTGTTATCTGTATTCAAATCCGATATATCGTTTAATAGTTGTTCTATTTCACGTTCATATTTCTTAGGCATAGGCATCCTCAAAATTGGTGAGTTTTCATTATACGGGTTTCTCAGTGGAGCTTAAAGGTCGTGTGGTCTAGTTCTTTTATTATTCTTGACAGTAGGTTGCCTGACATCTATAATCGCTTTCGCTTGTGATAAATGACTGATTGTGGCTATATGATATGCGTTTTAACCTGTCTCAATTATTAAAGGAAAGTGTTGGAGTACAACGCGTCTATTCTTTTTCAGACACGTTTGAACTAATACCTGAATCCGGTGCTGACGTCATTAATGGTGATATAATTGCTACTAGAATTGACAAGGGAGTTTGGGTTTCAGGAAAGATTGAAACTAACGTTTCAGTGGAATGTTGTAGATGCATCGAATTTTGTGACAGAGAGTTAGCCTTCGATTTTAGTGAAGAATACCTCCAAACAGTAGATATGGAAAACAATCTGGAACTAAATCAACAAGATAAACTGGATATTGAAGAGGGTAAATTTACTCTGGATGGAGATCATACACTTGATCTTACCGAAACTATAAGGCAATATGCTATTATAAACATTCCTATTAACCCACTCTGCCGTGAAAACTGTGCTGGTCTTTGTGGTATTTGTGGTGTTAATCTGAATCTTAATGAATGTTTCTGTGTGGACAAGGGTGACGTTAGATGGAGTCCACTGAGAAACTTTCTTGGATTAAACGAAGATATTTAAATGGAGTTATTAGTATGGGAGCTTTACCGAAGAAAAAGAGAACTAGGGCTAGAATAGGCAATCGACAATCCTCTTATGTTATGAAAACAGTGTCCGTGAGCACGTGTCCTCAATGCCAAAATCCTGTAAGACCGCATCATATGTGTTCCTCATGTGGTTATTACAATGGTAGAGAAGTAATAGCAAAGACTGAAACACCAACTGGCTCAGAAAACAATTAAGGATTTTCAGATTTTATAGTCGAGGTGCGCTTTGAGTAGCAATTCTGTGAATGATGCAAGATATGCATTCGTGTTTCCTGGCCAAGGGGCTCAACAGATAGGTATGGGATTGGATTTGGTGGCTTCGTCTAAAGCAGCGAAGTTGGTATTTGATGAAGTTGACGAAGCTCTTGGCATAAACCTGTCAAAAATAGTGTTCGAAGGACCAGAAGAGGATTTGAAAAACACTATGAACACTCAACCAGCCATATTAACTATGAGCATAGCTTGTTTAAGGGCAATGGAAGAAATATTGGGAGGTCTCATGCCTTCTCCGTCCTTTGTAGCTGGGCATAGTTTGGGACAGTATACGGCGTTGATAGCTAGTAAATCTATGAGCCTTTCTACAGCTGCAGTACTGGTTAGAGAACGAGGCAGATTAATGCAATACGCGGCTGAATTGAATAGTGGAGGAATGGCAGCGTTGATAGGAATGGAAGATTCAGTTATAGAAGATATTTGTTCAGAGACCGGTACAGAGATATCAAACCTAAATGCCCCGGGTCAAACTGTTATAAGCGGTACGTCTGAAGCCATTGATAAAGCTGTTACCTTGGCTACGGAAAGAGGTGCCAGACGAGCCATTCCACTGCCGGTAGCGGGAGCTTTTCATTCTCGGCTTATGAAACCGGCTCAAGAAGGATTGGATATGGCAATAAATAATGTAGTTATAAGTGATCCACAAATACCGATAGTAGCTAATTCTACGGGGTTACCATTGACCAATAGCGAAGAAATAAAATCGGAACTTAGCGCCAGTTTGTGTTCGCCGGTAAGATGGAGAGACTCAATAGAACATATGGTGGCAACAGCTGGAGTGCAAACGATTTATGAAATCGGGCCTGGTAAGGCGTTATCTGGAATGGTAACTCGTATATCACCAGAAACAGAAGTAAAGAATATAGAACTATTGGAAAACATAAATTCGCTAGCAGAGTAGAGTATAATGCTCACTGCAATAGTTCTAGGGTAATTCCTATTCGTAATTGTCATCACAGCATAAGGGAGATACGTTATTGGCAAAATCTATAGAGACATCGAGCCTTGTTTCGGCGAGTGATAGCCGACAGGCTAGGACTATGGCCCTGAAAGTATTATATGAAATGGATAGCGTTGATCATCCACTGGACCAGATTAAAGATAGATATTTTGAAGATGAAGACCTGTCTAAAGAAGTTGTCTTTGTTGCGGTTGGCCTAATAGATGGTGTTCTGGAGAATAAAATCACCATTGACACCACTATATCTGAATTTGCTCCAGCCTGGCCCGTTTCTCAATTAGGGATAATTGAACGGAATGTTCTACGTATGGCAATATATGAATTAATGCTGTGGCAATTGTCTCCGCCCAAAGTGGTTATAAACGAATGGGTTGAACTTGCAAAAATGTATGGAGGGGAAAGTTCATTTAAATTCATAAATGGTGTTTTGGGTTCTGTGTTTGAATCTGATAAAATTAAGAACTAGTATTGTAAATTAAGTATAGTTATTTTATAGGAGGAACCGGTGGCTACTGTTTTAGAACGTGTACAAACTATTGTGGCAGAAAGATTAGGAGTAGATGAGGCGTCTGTGACCCCTGAGAAGTCTTTTACTGAAGACTTAGAAGCTGATTCTCTTGACTTGGTAGATTTGATTCTAGCTTTTCAAGATGAATTCAGTACAGATGAGAATCCGGTAGAAATATCTGATGAAGATGCTGAGACCTTGTTAAAAGTTCAAGACGCAATAGATTATCTTAAGGGAAAGGGTGTTTCAGACTAATATTGGAATGACCCTTTAATTTTATAAATGTACCGTTACCGTGCGTCTGCGGAGTTATCAGCGTGGATTGCTAACTTGGTTTCAGCTGGTTATCAACTGTTCTACAACTGAAACTACAGATTCTATGGTCTGTAGACTCGTATCGCTTGATGCTCTGTTTTTGAGTTCGACGGAGCCTTCTTTGAGGTTGCGATTACTTACTACTATTCTGAATGGGAATCCTAGTAAGTCTGCGTCTTTGAACTTTACACCTGCAGTTTCTGGTCGGTCATCATAAAGTACTTCGATTCCTTTCGCCAGCATATCATGATATATGGACGTGGCTACTTTTGTAACTTCTTCATCTTGAGTATTCAACGCTAGCAAATGTACTTGGTAGGGGGATATTGATTTTGGAAATATTATTCCATCTTCGTCGTTGTTACATTCTATAGAAGCTGCCAGCAACCGCCCTATTCCTATCCCGTAGCATCCCATTATGATATCTGTCAAAGCGCCGTTCTGATCCAAAAATGATGCATCGAATTTGTTGGCATAGAACGTACCGAGCTTAAAAATATGTCCTATTTCTATTCCCTTACAACTTCTTAAGTGGCTGTTACAGTTTATACAAGCGTGACCATCTTGAGCAGTAGCAATGTCTGCAATTAACGTAGGAGTAAAATCTCTCGGGTAGTTCACATTGGTCAAGTGATAATCTGGTTTATTCGCTCCTACAACAAAATTGGCTCCCAAACTTATTGAATCATCGGCCACAGTAGTGAGATTGTTTATTCCTAAGATAGACACATAACCAGGATGCAATCCAGCATTAACTGATTCTTCTTCAGTAGCAAGTCTCAACAAATTTGAATGCAAAAGATTTTTCAATTTAACTTCGTTTACTTCTAGGTCTCCTCTTAATGTAACCAGTATTACTTCTCCATCCGAAAAGTAAAGGACTGTTTTCAGTGTGTTATAGTCGGCTATTTCCAAGTGTGAAGTTAACTGGTCTATTGTTTTTATACTAGGTGTATATATTTCTTCAATGTTTGCTTCAGTATCCGTTGGGGGCTTGGGTTTTATACTTTGGGCTTTTTCAACATTTGCTGCATAACCACAGTTATCGCATATGAAAACGGTATCTTCTCCGGTTTCAGATGGTAGTATAAATTCATGTGAATCCTTGCCACCGATTGCGCCACTATCGGCTTCTGCTTGTATTGCAGGGACTCCACAACGGGAATATATATTCGAATACGCTTTTGCGATTTTTTGATAATCTTCGTCTAGACTGTCTTCGTTGACATGAAAACTGTAGGCGTCTTTCATGTCAAACTCCCTAACCCGTAGGAGTCCTGCACGAGGTCTGGCTTCATCTCGAAATTTGGTTTGAATTTGATATAAGATCAGTGGCAAATCTCTATAACTCTGAGCGTGTTCTTTAACCATCATAGTTATTACTTCTTCGTGTGTGGGGGCAATTACTAGATCTCTTTCTCTCCTGTCTGACAACCTAAATAAGGTTTCCCCCATTGCTTCTACTCTTCCAGACTTTTCCCATATATCCATTGGATGCAACGTGGGCATTCTTAATTCCTGTGCTCCGACAAAATCCATCTCTTGTCTGATAATGGATTCAATTTTTTGAATAGATTTCCAGCATATAGGCATATAGCTATATATGCCGGACGCAATTTGTTTGATCATCCCGGCACGCAACATCAGTTTATGACTTTTGCTTTCTGCCTCTGTTGGATCTTCGCGCAGCGTTCTTATAAATGATTTTGTCATTCTCATATATAGGTTCATCCAACAATGAATTTTGTGTTTTGCTTAATGTATGTATTCATTAAACGGGTCTTTTGGACAATATTTTGACCATTTCCTGTTCCAAGAACTCAAGGTCTGCTTTGGGAAGTATGTGTAAGTTTCCTTGGAAAGCTAAAGGCCAATATTCCGGCGGCCATTTTTTAACATGCTCCATTCTAGGGCCTATTTGATTGGCATCTAGGAAGTCTTCCTCGTTCAATACCGCTTCGGGTTTTATTTCAATTCTCCAAGGGAAATCTTCAGGTTTGCCCTCGCTTTCCCATACTTGGGAGTGATCTTCAATGCACTTGGATGTTACAGTGGCAGTTGCACCAAATTTTCTTATACCGGTTATGTAAAAGACTAATCTGTCTCCCGGTTCCATTCTTTGAGCTTTTCTCCGTTGCTTTGACATCAAACCTTGAGATTTAAACCCCATATTTTTAGTGATATTGAAATTCTGCAAGGAACTAGCAACCATCCAGTAGGTTTTTCCTCTAGCCATTATTTAGACTCCAATTGGTATTTAATCACCCAGTTCTCTGGGCAGATATTTGTCAATGTCGGTTGGTCTGCTATTGAGTGTTTCTTATAACCGCGATTACTTTGCCTTGCACTTGTATGTTTTCGGGGTCTACATATATCGGGTGCATATTAACGTTCGCTGGTTGTAGTTTTATCCGACCAGGTTCACGAAAAAGACGCTTAAGGGTAACTGCATTTTCTCTTTGTAACCATGCAACCACCATGTCACCATCTCTGACGGCGTGAACTGGTTTTATGATTACAATATCACCATCATCAACCAAAGCGTCTATCATTGACGTGCCTTTAACCTTTAAGGCATAAGCTTCGCTAGCATCCTTTAGGAATGCTTTTGGTAAATCTAGCATTTCCAGTGGCTCTATAGATCCCCAGTGATCTTCTGTGAGAAGAGGAAGGGGTTCTCCAGCTGCTATATAACCTAATACTGCTATGGTATCACCTGAACTATCCGGTTGTACTATTTCTATGCTTCTAGATACTGTTTTGTCTCTTTTTATATAACCGTCCCTCTCCAGTATTTTAAGATTGTAATCTACTACAGAAGTAGAGCTCAGGTTACATGCTGATTGAATATCCCGTATTGCTGGAGGGTACCTCTTGATATCTCGGAATTGTTTTATAAATTCCAATATCTCATATTGCCTTGGTTTAAGTTTTTTGTTAGACATTTATACACTAATAATGGAACACATGTTCTATAAAAAGACTATCATTTACGCTTAGAGGTGTCAAGATTGTTTAATTGTATCGGTTCATGCACCATTCTGTACCATGCTTTAGTATGTTCAAAATAGCCTCGGTTACAGTTTCACACGTCTCCGCTAAAAGCAATTTTTCTTCGTTTTTGAATGTTCCTAAAACGTGGAGAATAGTATCGTCTTCGGATTCAGGTCTTCCTATGCCCACCCGCAATCTAGGTATATTGGAAGTGCCCAGAGTATTTATAATAGATTCAATACCTTTATGTCCTCCATGTGTTCCTGAAGTTCTTATCCTAATTTTGCCCAACGGTAGGTCCATGTCGTCATATATTATTATTAGGTCGACAACCTGAATTCCAAACCTGTCGCGTAAATATTTTATCGTGTCGCCGCTATTATTCATGTATGATCTAGACTTCGCCAATATTACAGTTTCGTTATTTATGTAGCCGCTTCCGATCGAGGCCAGAGTTTTCTTTTCCGAGAATTGTATCCCTGTAGTTCTTGATATTTCATCTAAACAGATGATACCAGCGTTATGCCTGGAATTTTTATATTGGCTATCCGGATTACCTAGTCCAATTATTATTTTCATGTTTCATTTCTCAATTGGCGTTAACTAGTAAGTTTTGACGCGCGCCTGAAGTGCCTAATAGGTGTCAATCATATAGATAAATTCCTCTTCGGACAGGATTCGTATTTCTAGGTCGATTGCCTTTTGTAATTTGCTGCCAGGGTCTTTGCCAGATAGGACGAAATCTGTATTCTTGGTTACGTTGTTAGTGATCAACCCACCCAGAGTAGAAATTTTATGTTCTGCTGCGGATCTTGTGAGACTCTCTAATTTGCCGGTCAAAACAAAACGCATACCATGGAATGACAAATATTCCGCGTTCTGCTCTGATTGGTGGATGCTTAATCCAGAACTTTCAAGTGAGCGTATTATATCCATATTCTTAGTTCGTGAAAAATATTCAGTTATGCTGTCTGCTATTTTGTGCCCTACATTGGGTAAATTCAAAAGTGATTGTTTATCTGCTTTACTAAGTTTCTCCAAACTCAGATATTGGGATGCTAGAGTTTCAGCAACTTGTGATCCTACATGTAAAATGCCCAGTCCAAATATTATCCTAGATAATGGTCTGGTTTTACTTCTTTCTATTGAGTCTATGATTTTGTTTGCACTCAACTCGGCAATTTTATCTAACTTCATAATTTCGTCAGCAGTTATTTTGTAAATGTCGGATATGTCACTAATTAGATCGGAGGTTAATAAGTTTTCACAAAGTTTTTCTCCCATGCCTGCTATATCCATGGCATCTTTTGAAACAAAATGCTTAATCTTTTCTAAGGCCTGACCAGCACAGTTATCATTTGTGCAGTAATACATTGACTCTTCAGGTTGCCGAATTACGTTAGAGTTACATTTCGGGCAATTTGTAGGTAACGAGAATTTCTGTTCTCCTCCGGTGCGTTTTTGCACGACTGGGCTGATCACCTGAGGTATCACTTCTCCGGCCCTTTGAATAATCACCCAGTCCCCGATACGAATATCTTTTTCTGTTATATAATCCTCGTTGTGTAAAGTGGCAGTTTTTATAGTAACGCCACCTACGGACACCGGTTCCAATATCGCATACGGATTTAATGATCCAGTTCTTCCAACATTTACTCCAATATCAGTTAATTTAGTGATAGCCTGCTCGGAAGGAAATTTATATGCTATCGCCCATCTGGGTTCTCTGGAGACATTACCCAGCTGTGTTTGCTGCTCAAATCTATTTACTTTTATGACGATTCCATCAGTTGCGTAATTTAGTGTCTCTCTTTTGGCCAACCAGTAGTCATAATATTCTTTTACTTCTGATAAACGAGTACAGTATAGATTGTTCGAATTTATTTTGAAGCCTAACTCTTGAAGGAATCCCATTGTATCCCAGTGGTTATTGGGTGTATTTATTCCGTCGGAGTAACCTAATCCATAGATAAAAATATCTAGAGGCCGTTCGTTAGTGATATTAGGGTCTAGTTGACGTAAGGAACCTGAAGCAGAATTTCTTGGATTAGAGAAAGGGGTAAGATTTTCTAATACCCTTTTCTTGTTCATTGCAGTGAACGAGGATATAGGGAAGTACACTTCACCACGTACTTCTAACGTTCCATTTGTCTTATCTGATATGGATAGAGGAATTGATCTTATAGTTCGTAGATTTGGAGTGACGTTTTCGCCATGAAATCCATCACCTCGTGTTGAGCCGTGTTTTAGTATTCCGTTTTCGTACGTAAGTGCCACAGCGAGGCCGTCCATTTTAAGTTCGCATACTATTTCGAACGTGTCTTGACCGAGTAAATGGCAAGTCCTTGTGTACCAGTTTTCTAAATCCGCCGTGTTGAAAACATTTCCTAAGCTCAGCAATGGTACTGGGTGGTTTATTTCTGTGAATCTGCTGGATGGGGCAGCACCTACTCTTCGGGTTGGTGAATCTTCCGTAACAAGATCTGGATATTCACTTTCTATACTTTTGAGTTCCTGCATTAATTGGTCATATGCTTCGTCAGATATGTCAGATCTATCTAGTACGTAGTATAGATAATTATATTTGTTTACTTCTATCTTTAGGGTTGCTAGTCTAGTTACTATTGAGTTATCTCTTATATCCAATATGGTATCCTTAATATCGGTTTTCTAACCAATCTTTTTTGATTTGCAATGGATGTAAAGATGTGTTTCAGAGATCATATTAATTGATTTATAACTAAACCAGTCGGTAATTTCGGGCTAAAATAAGTTGACTTTATTGGCAGCCTTTGTCCATCACTAACAACAGATTCAAATAAGTCTAATGACAAAGGAGGTAGTACAAATCCAGATTGCCACTCGCCGGTGAGAACGAGATTTTCCAATTCGCCGGAGTCATGAGTATACGTAAGCATTCCTTTTTCAACTGCTTCTTGTTGACTTCCTACTATGGGCTCTATCACTTGTTTGCCAAGAAATTGAGTCATACATTTTTCCAGTGGAGAGATGTGACTTTCAGTATCACCCTTGCGGTTGAGTATATAGAGTGTATTAGTCTGATTTGCTATTAATCCTAAACATGATTGATCGTGTCCCTGCATAATCTGTATTTTTTGAATAGGGTCAGGGATGTCAGATAGATTAAATTCTTGGACTTCAAAATGGGTTCTTATCAGGTTCAGCATAGTATCAAACTGAGCATCTGAAAGGTGCCTCATTATTCGGTGGTAAGGCAAGACTATTAAGCCTGGATCTTCGATTTCTATAAGGCACATCAATATAAAATGACACGGGTCACTTTCACTTAGAGATGTGAGCGTGTTTCGATGCTTCATGTAAGCCAAAGAAGTCTCATATCTATGATGACCGTCTGCTAAATATATAGAGGAATCCTTGAGGCAGTTTGTAATTTGTTCGTTTATCCTAGTGTCCTCTATTGTCCACAACTCTATTGTACCTTGATCGTAATCGGCTGAGTCATTTGGTGTTTGCCGCATAGCCTCACTGAGTAAATCGCTTATATCTCCTGTATTATCCCTGTAAATACCCATGATAGGGCTAAGGTTAGCATTAGTTTCTTTTATTAGACCAAGGCGGTCCTTTTTAGGGCCGGAAGAGGTTTCTTCGTGTGGAAGAACAATACCCCTCGAAAATTCTTCCAGGCGCACCCTTGCAAATATGGATCTTCTGCTTTTTTGAATTCCGTCATGGTTAAACTTTTCTCTTATAGCATAAATGGTAGGGGTATCATCCCTAACTAAAACGCCTTCGTTGACCCAGCCTGCCAATAATGTGCCGGCTCTGGTGTAGCGGTTGTCAGTGTCTGAATCTGAGGCATCTGATATGCCTAATTCGAGCCTTATGGCGTTATTTGGGCTCAATTCGTATAATGCTGACTGTTCGTCACTGGATATTACATCATATGGTGGGCATAACTCTTTTCCCAAATTCCCGGTTCGATACCTTAACCCTCTAAATGGTTGTACGTCAGCCATTAAAACCCCTCAATATAGTTATTATCGCTATTTAAGTATAGCAATTGAGTTGGTGTTAAGTCCATGAATACACACTAATTTTGATGGTTTTCAAGGGAGATGCGGACTTAATTTTGTGTAGACCTGTTGTATAATTTAACTATGGAATCCCACATAAAGGTGTTATTGAACAAGGAACAGAAAGAGGCTGTCGAATACGTGACTGGTCCCGTTCTTATTTTGGCCGGCCCAGGTAGCGGTAAAACTAGGGTAATAACTCATCGTATAGCACATCTGATAAATGAGTGTGGAGTACGCCCTTACAATATTGCTGCCGTTACATTCACAAATAAGGCTGCATCTGAAATGCGACAAAGGTTGTTTGGATCTAATGAACTTGAAGGTTCCTTGGGTTTGTTGGGAGATGTTCCAAATCAGAGAGATTTCACGGTGTCTACATTCCATTCCCTATGTTCGTTGATTCTTCGTTTAGATGGGAATCTTATGGGATTGGCAAAAGACTTTGTCATATATGATAGGGATGATCAACTTACATTGGTAACCAAGGCCATGGAAATATCAGAAATAGATCCCAAACGTTTTTCCAATAGAGCTATATTAGACATCATTTCATCTGCTAAGAGTAAATTAATTACTTCAGATAATTATATTGCCCAACCTGGTAATCCAATGGACAGGATAATAGAAGTGGTATACAAAAGCTATCAAAATTTATTAGAACAAAACAAGGGAGTGGATTTTGACGATCTGTTACTGAAAACTAACTTATTGTTCAACAACAACCCTTCTATATTGAATAAATATCAAGATAGGTATCAATACTTAATGATCGATGAATTTCAAGATACGAATATGGCTCAATACAATTTAGCTACCAAAATAGCCGGGAAACACGAAAATATTTGTGTGGTTGGAGATCCAGATCAGTCAATATATTCTTGGAGAAACGCCGACATTAGAAATATACTTTCGTTTCAGGAAGATTTTCCAAAATGTAAAGTGATAAGTCTGAACGAAAATTATAGATCTACTTCAACAATAATTGATGGGGCTTACGGAGTTATATCGCAGAACACTCAGAGGATAGAAAGAAAGTTAACAACTAGTAATCCTAAAGGGGATCCAATATTTGTGGGCGAAGCCTATAACCCAGAAGAAGAAGCTCAATTAGTTATGAAAGAGATCAATCGATTAAGAGTCGAGAGAGGTTATTTATATAATGACTTTGCTGTTATGTATAGAGTTAATTCACAATCACGAGCACTTGAAGAGGGATGCCTGAGGAATAGTATACCGTATAAATTGATTGGTGGTCTCAGGTTTTATCAACGTAAGGAAGTGAGGGATTTAATAGCATACCTAAGAGTGATTATGAATCCACATGATGATATTAGTTTATTGAGAATAATTAACACTCCACCAAGAGGTATCGGTCAGAAAACAATTGATGAAATTGAGGTGTTATCAAATAAAAACAAAATATCCATATACGCAGCCATGGAACTCGCAGCTAATGCAAAATTTGACGGGGATTCCAATACAAGCAGCAGATCGCATAGGGTAATATCAAAATTTGTTCATCTTGTAACAAGTCTTATTCATGACAGTGATGGATTAGATCCCGCCAGTATTATAAATCTTATTCTTGAAATAACAGGATATCGAGTTTACATAGAAGATCAAGGAGACCAAGGAGCCGAAAGAATGGATAATATAGAAGAATTAAAGGTGACTGCTAATAAATTTCAAAATGTTGATCCTGAGGATAGATTTATTGAATTCTTGCAAGGGATAGCTTTGGTATCAGACATAGATTCTCTTGATGATTCACAAGATTCCATCGCACTGATTACCTTGCATCAAGCGAAAGGATTAGAATTTCCTACAGTTTTTATAGTGGGGCTAGAAGAAGGTTTGTTGCCTCATATAAGATCATTTGATTATGCGGATCAAATGGAAGAGGAAAGACGAGTTTTTTATGTTGGCATGACGAGGGCAAAGGAATGTTTATACATCACTCGTTCATTTAGACGAGGATATAGAGGTAACGGAGTCAGCAACGTTGCTTCTAGGTTTTTGATGGATATACCAAGTGAATTAATGTCGAATTTTTCAAGGCGATCCACACCTATTGGTTCAGTGGTGACAGATTCAACAAAACAATCTAGTACTTCTTATTTACCAGACTATGCCATAGAGAAAAGTCCCATGGAAGTAGGACAAAAAGTTAGGCATGATAGATTTGGAGATGGGATAGTCGTGTCATGTACTGCGGTTGGGTATGATTACCAGGTAACGGTTGCATTCAAGGCTGATGGGGGGATCAGGAATTTGTTGTTAGGCTATGCCAATCTACAGTTACTGGATTGATAATGGGTTTTGTGAACTAGGTCATTTTGGTGACAGATTCTTCTATTACATCCAGAATTTCAGATACAGTTTTGCTGCCCAGATCCTCACCTGATCTTGTTCGTAACGAAGCCTCGTCGGATTCGACTTCTCTATCGCCCACAATCAGCATGTAGGGTATTTTTTGCATTTGTGCATCCCTAATTTTAGCGTTCATTCTGTCAGTTCTTTTGTCAACATTGACTCTTATACCATCGGAACGCAGTCTATTCGCTACTTTTTCTGCGTACTCTAGATGCCTATCTGCTATTGGTATAATTACAGCTTGTACTGGAGAAAGCCATGTAGGGAAAGCTCCTGCGTAATGCTCTATTAATACACCAAAGAATCGTTCTATTGACCCTAACAGAGCCCTGTGTACCATATACGGTCTATGTTCTTGTCCGTCTTCGCCGATGTAACTTACGTCAAATCGTTCAGGCAGGTTAAAATCAAATTGTATAGTAGTACATTGCCATTCTCTACCCAAAGCATCTACCATTTTCACATCAATTTTTGGACCATAGAATACGGCACCCCCTTCATCTTCTTCATAGGGTAGATTATGGTCTTTTATCACATCCCTTAGTACATTTGTGGCCATTTCCCAATCGTCAAGAGACCCAGCGAACTTTCCGCCTTTATCACGCGTTGATAAATAGACCCGAAATTCGGTGAATCCGAATGAATTCAGAAAGAATTGCATAAAATCCACACACTTTTCTACCTCTTCTTTGATTTGAGATGGAGTACAGAATATATGGGCATCGTCCTGAGTAAATCCTCTTACTCTCAATAGACCATGCAGTACACCTGATCTTTCGTATCGATATACTGTTCCTAGTTCCGCTAGTTTTATGGGAAGTTCTCTATAACTCCTGAGAGAACTCTTATAGATCTGTATATGGAAGGGGCAGTTCATCGGTTTTACATAATAATCTTGTCCGTCTATGTCCATCGGTGAATACATGTTTTCTGTATAGAAATTCAGGTGGCCACTTGTTTCCCAAAGAGCAGAGCGTCCTATGTGTGGAGAATAAACTATGTCATAATCGGCTTTAAAATGTTCTTTTCGCCAGAAATCTTCTATTATGGTCCTGATTCGTCCACCTTTAGGGTGCCAATATGCTAATCCAGGTCCATATTCCTCGTGGAAAGATAGAAGATCTAATTCTCTTGCCAGTCGCCTGTGATCTCTTCTTTGAGCTTCTTCGAGTTTCAGTAAATGATCTTGCATGGCCTCTTGAGATTCAAACGCTGTACCATAGATTCTTTGTAGCATTGGCCTTTTTTCATCGCCATGCCAATAGGCTCCAGCTACGCTCAATAATTCAAAGGCTATGATTTGTCCAGTGTGTTCTAAATGAGGTCCTTTACAAAGGTCGGAAAAGTGTCCATGGCTATATATACTGATGCTTTCATCTCTTGG
>CAZNWQ010000010.1:3325-23511 GCA_964576965.1 uncultured Dehalococcoidia bacterium | reverse complement strand
TAATCCTTTGGGCTGGATACCCATGGATCTGGATAGCTTTTAGCGTCGTATCTAGCATTGCCATCTTGGAGTTTTACGCCTTAAATCCCAGTAATCGCCCAATTCTCGTAAAGATTGTGGGTGTTTTCTGGCTAAACATGCTTCTGGCCAGTAATTATCTTATGAATCTTGCGCTAATTGATATTCTAATATTAGGATTAGTAGGCATACCTACCATAAACTTTTTCCTACAAATTATAGTTTTCTGCACACACAAATTTAATCGGCCCTTCAAGCTAAAACAACAGTTTTCATATTCTCTCCATACTTTAGTAGGAATCATATATATTGGTCTACCCGCTTTTTTATTACTAGACATTCGAAATGAAATCAACGGGTTTGAATTATTAGCAATAATAATATTTGGAGTATTTGTTACAGATACATTTTCATTTTTTACAGGTAAACTTATTGGAGCCCGAAAATTAGCCCCAACTATTAGTCCAAGTAAAACTTGGGAAGGGGCCATCGGAGGATTTTTGTTTGGTTCCATTTTTACTATTTGCGTAACACATATTGTGGCAGTGTTTAACAATTTTCAACTTACTATGCTTTTTGGGCTTCTTTTGGCAACATCGGCACAAATTGGTGACTTACTTGAATCTAAACTTAAGAGAATGGCTAAAGTTAAAGATACCGGCACTATAATACCGGGTCACGGTGGAGTGTTGGACAGAATGGACAGTATCATATTGACTACCGTGGTTTTATATCCTCTAATAAAGTGGGGGCTAGAATGAAAAAAATAGTAATACTTGGCTCTACTGGATCAGTCGGACAACAAACATTGTCCGTAATAAAGTTGTTTCCTAATGAATTTCAAGTAGTGGGATTAACAGCCGGTGATAACACAAAATTGCTTTTAGCCCAAATGCAAGAATTTCAACCCAAATTTATTGGATGCAAAAACCCCTCCATGCTTCCTAAAGAATCATTGATTGATAATTGCCAAATTCTATCTCCAGAAGAAATGGTTCAACTAGATGAGGTAAACTGTGTAGTAGCGGCAACCGTGGGCACAGCAGCATTACATCCTATAATCAAAGCCATAAAGTCCGGAAAAGACATAATCTTATCCAATAAGGAATCTATAGTCATGGCCGGTGCTTTGGTAACTTCACTAGCAGAAAAGCATAATGTCTCCATACTACCTGTAGACAGTGAACCGAGTGCAATATGGCAATGCCTTCGTGGAGAAGACAAAGAAATATCTCGGCTGATAATAACCGCCTCGGGAGGAGCTCTTCGAAATAAATCTTTGGACGATCTCTATAACGTTACTCCTGAAGAAGCGTTAAAACATCCAACATGGACCATGGGGAAAAAAATAACTATAGATTCCGCGACTTTAATGAATAAGGGCTTTGAGGTAATAGAGTCGAAATGGTTATTTAATGTGCCTTGGGACAAAATAGAAGTTGTAGTTCATCACCAGAGCATAATACATTCTATGGTGGAATTCATAGATGGATCAGTTAAGGCTCAAATCAGCCCTCCAGATATGCGTCTTCCTATTCACTATGCGTTATTCTACCCAAAACGAGTTGAAAACCCTGCCATAGAAAAATTCAATGCGAGTGTAACAAAATCACTAACTTTTGAAGAGCTGGACCACGGAAGATATCCATGTTTTGACATCGCCATAGAGTGTGGCACGAAAGGACACACATATCCATCAGTATTGAACGCCGCGGACGAAGTGGCAGTGGATCTTTTCCTGAAAAACCAAATAAAGTTTACCGACATTCCGTTACTCGTGGAGTCCATAATATCTAAACACAGTCCCACACCTAATCCAAGTATTGAAGAAATAATGATGGCTGATGCATGGGCTCGTAATCTTGCTGGTGAATGGAAAAGTTAGATGCTAGGTGGCTTTCTAGTCATACTGGGGTTCATAGTGATACTAATGGTCCACGAAGGAGGTCATTTGATATCCGCGAAACTCTTGGGCATCAAGGCAACCCAATATTTCCTGGGTTTCGGTCCTACTATATGGTCATTCACAAAAAATGGTACTGAATATGGTATAAAAGCAATACCGGCAGGGGGCTACGTTCGCATCATAGGGATGAATGATTTAGAGAACGTTGATACTACCCATGAATATGCTACATATAGGTCAAGACCCTTCTGGCAAAAATCGCTTGTCGTAATGTCTGGTATCGGTACTCATTTTGTACTTGCATTCATTATACTTTGGTCAGCCAGTGTGATAATAGGAGCACCGGACACAAATAAACCTTCCCTAGAAATAGCGAGAATAATACCACTAGACGATGAAGGATATCCAACTGCCGCCAAGTCCGCTAATATGATGCCTGGTGACATCATACTGGCCGTGAATGGCTCTTCTATATCCCAGTGGTCAGAATTAGCAAACACATTATTAAAAAATCCTCGCACAAGTGTATCTATCACACTTTCTAGAAATGATGAAATAGTTAACTTGGATACTGTGTTGGGCGCTAAAAAAGACGAAGTATCAGGTCAAGATGTAGGTTTTTTAGGTATAAGGCCAAAATTTGATAAAACAAGAGAAAATCCAGTTTTAGCTATAATCAGTTCCTTCAAAAACACGGTGACTCTCACTAAGCTAAGCGCCTTAGGGATATGGGAATTTGCCACTAATTTCAATCGTTTCGTAGATGCTGCAATAAATAACCACCCAGAACTGAACGAAATCAGACCCGTCAGTATAATTGGGGTAACACAATTTGCTGTGGCTAGTCAACAATCGGGCATATTCTTCACTTTCAACCTTATAGCATATATAAGTATCTTCATAGGTATTGTTAATGCTATACCTCTATATCCTTTCGATGGCGGTCATTTTGCCGTTGCTTTATATGAAAAAATTACCAGCCGGAAATTGGACGTGCGAAAGTTAATGCCAGTAGGTTTCTTGTTTTTTTCCTTAGTAGTATTGATAAATATAGTCGGAATATACTATGACATAGTAAACCCTATAGATTTGACCTGACTTTGATCATTGACCCTTTATCCCCTTTGGAATAGACTTACCGCAATAATAGCCTTGAAAGAAAAACGAAATGAAGCATAGAAGAATATCAAAAACAATACAGGTTGGGGATGTAAAAGTTGGTGGATCCTCCCCTATAACGGTCCAATCAATGACAAAAACTGACACTAGAGATGTCAAAGCAACCGTCAGACAAATACACGAATTAGAAGAAGCTGGATGTGACATTATAAGACCAGCGGTTCCTGACATGGAAGCCGCTAAAGCTCTCAAAGATATCGTGAAACAAGTTAATATACCGGTCATAGCAGACATACATTTTCATTATCAACTGGCACTAGAATCAATAAAATCTGGTGTGGACGGGCTAAGGCTCAATCCGGGCAATATCAGGGACAAGGAGAAAGTAGAACAAGTTGTACAAGCAGCTAAAGAAAGGCAAATACCTATTAGAATCGGTGTGAACTTTGGAAGCCTCCCTCCTGTCGGAATGATAGGCAAATTCGGTGGTTTACACAGGCACACAGATGGGGTAAATGAACTGGCTAAAGAAGGCGAGGATCCGACAGGCAAGATTTCAGTAGTAGACCACATGGTAGCAACAGCTCTTTGGGAAATTAGCATACTTGAGAATTTAGATTTTGACCTGATCAAAATATCCATGAAAGCTTTCGACGTTCCTACGACCATAGAAGCATATCGGAAATTGGCCTATATGGTTCCGTATCCATTGCATCTTGGAATAACAGAGTCTGGCACTGCTAGAGCTGGTTCAATAAGAAGTTCTATCGGATTGGGATACCTCTTATACGAAGGTATAGGGGACACGATAAGGGTATCCTTGAGTGCAGACCCAAAAGAGGAAATTATTGCCGGTTATGAAATACTGAAATCTTTAAATTTGAGGCAGAAAGGCACCACATTAGTTGCCTGTCCATCCTGTGGAAGAGCAGACGTGGACGTTATAAAACTGGCAAATACAGTAGATAATCTACTACAAGAAAAAGACTACAACATCAAGGTTGCAGTAATGGGTTGCGAAGTAAATGGTCCTGGAGAAGCGAAAGATGCTGACATTGGCATAGCAGCTGGGGTAGGAAGAGCCATAATATTCCGCAAGGGTAAAAAATCACGCATAGTAGAGGAATCAGAAATGTTATCCGCTTTGATGGAAGAGATAGAACAAGTAGCAACAAATAAATAAGCTGGTCATTTTAGCTTAATTATTCAGTATTCACATCACCCAGCTTCTATTTTCCAATTGAGAGATCAGATCTTCCACATCAGTAACTGGTGCCTCACAAACGTATCCCCTACACAAAAAAACAGTACTTTGTCCATCCACTGTAAGTTTATGCTCCAAAGCGGGGATGTTCATTGAGGTAATCGCGGATTCCGGATTTTGAGCAACCAGAATCATATTTGGAACATAGAAGGAATTGACAGTTTTTAACAATCTATGTGTCTCCTGAGAATCTAATTGTCCTATTAAGGCAACTTCTACTCTGTCTCCTAAAATGAAATCCACGGAAGCCAACCAATTACCAGCTCCGCGAGGTGCCCTGAATATGTAATTGCCAACAGATTCTATATTCATTTTAGATTTATACCAATATTTATCGTCACCTGTAAAAATACCAAGCCTCAACAATACATAAGAAGCCATAGATCCCCCGCAAGGCATAGCACCATCTCCAACGTCTCGAGGTCTAATTAATAAATCTTCATGATCATGCCCAATGTCGTAAAACATATTTTCTGCATCGTCCCAAAATAAATCTATCATCTTATCACTCAGTTGCTGAGACATATTAAGCCAGTAAATATCTAATGTAGCTTCATATAAACACATTATTCCATTAATGAAACAGCCGTAATCCTCCAAGTAGCCCAATAGTTTAGCTTTGCCATCTTTATAGGTTCTGAGCAATCTATTTCCTTCGTTCATATTATCCAAGATAAAATGAGCGTTCTTAATTGCCGCGTTTAAATAATCCGGTCTATCAAACAAAACAGATGCCTTAGATAAACTCTTGATCATCAAACCGTTCCAGGCAGTTAGAACTTTGGTATCAGTATTCGGTGGAATTCTATTATCCCTCACTGCCTTAAGCTTATATTTGCTTTCTTGCAGAGTTTTCTGCATTTCAGTCAAACTAATACCTAGATGATCAGCCGCCTCTTTGTCAGATCTTGGTTTAAATAAGATGTTTCTATCATCAAAATTTCCTTCGTGTGTAACACCGTAATATGTTTTTATTAGATTGGAACAGTCTGCCCCTAAGATTTTGTCGAATTCTCCAGATGTCCAAACAAAAAATTTTCCTTCTTCACCTTCGCTGTCGGCATCTTGAGCAGAATAGAATCCTCCTGTCAATGACGTCATGTCCCTCAATACGTAGTCCAAAGTTTGCTGAACTATATCAGAATAGAAAGGATTCTTTGTTATTTTATAGACATCGGAATAAAGATCAGCCAACAAGGCATTATCATATAGCATCTTTTCAAAGTGCGGTACTAACCAAAACGGATCAGTTGAGTATCGATGAAATCCGCCACCTAATTGATCATATATTCCGCCATTTGCCATTTTCATAAGTGTCAATTCCAACATCTCCAAAGAGCTTTCGTCAGAAGTCCGAAAATAGTCTCTTAACAACACATCTAAAGTCATTGGTTGAGGGAATTTTGGAGCCGTACCAAAACCTCCGTACTTATCATCGAAATCTGATTTTAGAATATTAGCTGTTTCTTTTAATTTGTCTGCGTCTACCTGACTGCCGTCTCGTCGACTCTGATTATTAGCTTGCAGAATATTGGTTATTTGGTCGACCGAGTTTACAATCTCAGATCGCCTAGTCTTATAAGCATCACTTACCGCCTCCAATATTTCTTTAAAGCCAGACATGCCGTGCCGTGCATATGGGGGGAAATAAGTACCGCCATAAAAGGGTTCGCAATGGGGTGTCAAGAAAAGAGAGAGAGGCCATCCGCCGTGACCAATCATAGATTGCACCGCCATCATATAGATGTGATCAATTTCCGGTCTTTCTTCCCTATCAACCTTAATATTCACGAAATGTTCGTTCATCACCGCGCTAATATCACTGTTTTCAAACGATTCCTTTTCCATTACATGACACCAGTGACATGCCGAGTATCCAATACTGAGAAATATAGGTTTATCCTGCTCAAGTGCTGCGTCTAATGCTTCTTTTCCCCACGGATACCAGTTAACTGGATTATCCGCGTGTTGCAATAAATATGGACTTGTTTCATTAATAAGTTTATTAGCCATAAAACCCCACCACAAACAAAAACTTCTATAACATCATAAACTATATTTTCCCAGATTTTGCATCCATTTGAAATCCTCTTTGACACTATTTTATCTTGACCATGTATACCTTCTAGTATAAAATCCCGAAGAGGTCAGACAGGGGGAATTAGTAATGTTGGTAATAGGGCTTGCGGGAGGTATAGGCTCCGGTAAAAGTTCAGTGTCCGGTATGCTAAAGAACCTTGGTGCAATAATAATTGACGCAGACAAACTAGGACACGAGGTATATCTTCCCGGTACAGAAGGATTAAGAGAAGTAGTATCGGAATTCGGAGAAGATATACTATCCTCTAATGGAGAAATAGACAGGGGCATCCTAGGAAGCAAAGTGTTCGGTAGCCCAGAAGCAATGGCTAAATTAAATGCCATCGTCTGGCCCAGAATCAAGAATAAAGTTACAGAACTTATAGAGGAGAACTCGCAATTAGGAACAGAAGTATTAGTTCTAGACGCTGCCGTACTTATAGAAGCAGGTTGGACTAGTGTGGTTGACGAAGTTTGGGTTGTGACAGCTCCAGTAGATCAGATAATAAGTAGACTAGAGTCCAGAAATGGTATTACTGAAGAGCAGGCAATGTCCAGAATTAATTCACAAATGACAACAGAGCAACGTGTTGAATATGCGGATATTGTAATAGAAAACGACGACAGTCTGGACGAGCTGATGTCTTCAGTCCAGCACATTTGGAACAAAACACTATCAAACAAGGGTTTAGCAGGGAGACAAAATGGCTAACAAAGACACTTATACCTCTTACCAAACAGAAGAATACTACATCAAAGAAGAACCTTTTTATTTGCCTGTTGCTGACGAAGTCGAACTTTTCGAAGTAGCTTACTCACAACAAATGCCTATTCTTCTTAAGGGCCCCACAGGAACCGGTAAAACACGATTTGTTGAATACATGTGCTATCGTCTAGGTAAACCCCTTACCAAGATAACTAAGAAATCCGAACAAGCAGCTACTACATCTATACCATTAATGACCATTGCATGCCATGAGGATTTGACTGCAAGCGACCTTGTTGGTAGATATCTCTTACAGGGTGACGAAACAAAATGGATGGATGGACCACTGGCAAGAGCCGTGAAAGTCGGCGCTATATGCTACTTGGACGAAGTAGTTGAAGCCAGGAAAGATACTACTGTACTAATTCACCCTCTTACCGACCATAGAAGATATCTTCCCATAGATAAACGAGGAGAGGTCATAGAAGCTCATAAGGATTTCTTAATGGTTATCTCATACAATCCTGGCTACCAAAGCGCCTTAAAAGACCTGAAGCACAGTACTCGCCAAAGGTTTATGGCTTTAGAGCTTAATTCCCCGCCTCCAGACATCGAGGCCAAAATTATCGAACATGAGAGTGGTGTGTCTCCTGAAATATCTCTGTCCTTAGCTAGGTTAGGTGAAAAAACACGAAATCTTAAAGACCATGGCCTGAACGAAGGAGTTGGCACACGACTTTTGGTATATGCAGGTAAATTGATAAAAAATGGAATAGCCCCTAGGAGAGCATGCCAAGTAGCTGTATCTTGGGCCCTTACCGACGACTTTCAAGTACAACGCAGTATTGATGAGGTCACCCACTCAATATTTGAATAACAAAAGCATGTAATTTAACACAGGTTATCTTACACCTCGTATAATTAGTGTGTGCAACGGGCATTTTATAAAAAGCGAATTAGTTGTTATTGAATCATATGGATAGAACATACGGAAATATAATCGATTTATATCACGTCAAAAACAGCCTAGAATCGTACCGTCCTGC
Organism: uncultured Dehalococcoidia bacterium; assembly: GCA_964576965.1. Lineage (GTDB taxonomy): Bacteria > Chloroflexota > Dehalococcoidia > Lucifugimonadales > UBA2985 > VFHP01. The sequence goes on along the minus strand of CAZNWQ010000010.1, from coordinate 15,373 downwards.
AACACAATCAAGCGACAATCTACAAATATTAGTCACAAATGCAGCCGTTATAGCTTTCATCTATTACAAGGAAAAGAACCTCTGCGTTTTACTGAATAAAAGATCCCAGTTAGTGGAACACCATAAAGGTGAGATTTCATTTCCTGGTGGTGTCATGGACTATGAAGATAAATCCATCTTAGATACCGCCCTTAGAGAAGCAGAGGAGGAGATGGGTATTCAGCCTGCACACGTTGACATTGTATCGCAACTTAGCAGTGTAATTACTCGAACTAATTTCATAATAACGCCATTCGTTGGAATAATACCTGAGGCCTATCCTTTCAATGTAAACAAAGAAGAAATAGACCAAATACTAGAAATTCCGTTGACCAGTTTGATAAACCAGCTTGAACAACAAATAAGTTCAATAAGTCCCCAAATCCCAGAAAACAGCTTCCATTACAGTTACGAAAATCATATTATATGGGGTGCTACCGCTAACATACTTTCGGAGCTTTTACTTGTTTTATCTAAAACTAAACTACAAGAGGATGTCGAAACTTGAAATATTCTGAGGATTTCAAAAAGTTCCCTCAAGAACTATCGGACTCATACGATGCAGTACAAAGCATCGCTTCTAGGGTGCTCACAGAAGAAGAATTCTTAGCGTGGGAAGAGTCAGGACTAAACATTGCTAACAGAGGATCTCGTGCATGGGAATCGGCAGTAGAATATTTTAGAGCCACTCCAGACATTCTAAACAAACTACCATTTGTGCATCTTAAACAGTGGGCATACTGGGGCAGTATAATAGCAGAAGAATCTCATTTTGCATCTATATCATACTTCAAAGCTAGTAGGCATGTCAGCGACCAAATAAAACCTTGGGACGTTGCAGATTGGGCTCAATTAGGCAAAAAGCTCCTTGGAAAAGAGTCAAGGTCTGGTAAATTAAGCATCTCATATTTTGAAAACAGCGCCGAAATACTTAAAATCTTAACATTCAGCGAATTCAAGCAAATAATACTGTTGGTAGAAACGATATCTGAACAAAACACTGACGAAGCTGCTAAATTCATCGAATGCGCTTCCGAAGTTTTACCAGTTCTTAAAGAGGATACACGACCTTGTTTGTCATTGATATCGAATCTTGTGAGAAATCATTGGCAACAGTCTACGAAATGCCTGTCCATGATGAGTAACGTACTTGCCAGAATAGACACCGTAGAAAGATCTCGGTATTTGTCTTTATCAGCACGAATTTCTGAAGAACAAAACACTGATGTGGTGAGTTTCTTACATGAAAGTTCATTGGCGCTGGGTTCAGTAGACAACTACGTACACGTCAATATCTTAAACATGGCTGATAGATTATCTCGGACTAACCCCAATATAGTACTAAACTATTTCAAAGGTGTGCCTAAAGCGCTTAGAAGGATAAGCATAAACCAATTGGAACTATGGTATGACTTGGGCATGTCTATACTTAAAGACAATGAGACAGCCGGAATAGCATTTTTTAGCGGAGAGTCTTCCCGTTCAGAAGACATGCTAGAGAAACTATCAGTGGGAGTAGAATTGTCTAAAGTCAAAGACATAATGCGACTATATTGTAGAGCATTATCGGCTATCGACATTGATATTTCTCCTGAAGAACAAGGTGACGATGCTCATGGAAAGAGCTGGGTGCCAATGGATCAGATGCTCGCTGAAGGAGCAAATATATATTTACCATTTGTATCTGAACAATTCGATACGAAAGATGAAAACTTTGACTGGTTCAAAGTAATGGCTACTCATCAAATAGCCCATTTAGAATTTAAGAGCTTTCAATTCTCTTTTGATACTCCCTCCACTCAATACCAAGACCTAAGGGATGAGCTTGCCCCGAGCATGAGCGATTTGATATCGGAAGTTGAAATTGCCGACTTCGCTATGGAAAATGAACAACAGGGAAGTCAACAAGATTTCGGTATGACCGAAATACAGAGGTTCTTTGCTATATTCAAAGATCGCCCACTAGCTCGAGACATATTCACAGCAGCAGAAGATTACAGACTGGATCATAGAGTAATGGTTGACTATCCTGGCATAGCTTCGTCCTATAAAAGAGTACAATTACAATCAATATCAAACCGGCTCCCCCTGTCTGAATTACCTTCTCAAGAAGCATTAGTCGAAATATTAATAAGATTCAGTCTACAACAAACTGGAACGCTGCAAATTCCACAGAAATACATTCAGTTAACCTCTGCTATGTGGAAAATAATTAGGCCCTTATCGATTAAAGGATCCATAGTAGAAGATAGCGCAGAAGCTACCATACGGCTCTACGAAATAATTTCAAATATGAACAACCAAAAACCTGACGAAGAAGATGAAGACCAAGATTTTGAAATGGACCCATCAGATGGAGAAGGTAACAATGAAGATTCCGAAGATGAATCGACCTCCAACTCTTTAGATTCTGAAACTGAAGAAGGATCCGATAACATACAACAATATCAATCACCACAACAAGTCGACTATAGAGGAGAATTCAAACCCGAGTTGATGCAAGCAATATCCATGATAAAAGACTATCAAAAAGAACACGAATCTACCGAGGATGGAATATCGAAAGAGAAGATAGAGCAAATCTTATCAGAAGCCGATTCGCCACCATCCGAAGCAGAAAAGATTGATCCAGATGCCAAGGGTACGTTTGTAAGTGAAATGGCCCAAGACCTGGATTCTCGAGGTAATCCACAAGCCGTGTTGCAACAAAGTTCATATGCTTATGATTCGACCTATGATGATGAAGACCGAAGAGGTCCACTAGAAGCTAATGACCCAGATTCATTTCTGTACGACGAATGGGATTATCGCATATCCGACTACAGAAATCGCTGGTGCCTCTTGAGAGAAAAGGAAATGGCCGAAGGGGATTCAGCTTATTTCACTGCTACATTGGACGGGTATTCAAGCCTCGCAAGCCAAATTAGACGCCAATTTGAGTTAATGTCCCCTCAAGGACTACAAAAAATGAAAAGACAACAAGACGGGGATGAGTTGGAATTGGAAGCGGTGATAGAAGCTATGGTTGATAAGAAATCAGGTAGTACACCTTCAGAAAAAGTTTATCTACGCCGCAACAAAGTCCAAAGAGATGTCGCTGTAGTATTTCTCTTGGATATGAGTGCATCAACTGCCGAGGCGATAGATGAAACAAGAAGGTTGGCTGATGAATGGGATGCTCCTGACGATCCTTTAGAGTATATGTTCTGGCTCAGAAGCAGGCGGGGTGAAGGTATGAGAAGAAGCTACAAGAGAATCGTAGACCTAGAAAAGGAAAGTATAGTACTACTAATTCACGCATTGGAAACTATAGGTGATACATATGGTATTTATGGTTTCTCAGGTTACGGTAGAGAAAACGTGGATTTTTTCGTTATAAAAGATGTCCAAGAAACCCTTAGCGAAAGAGTAAAAAGAAGGATAGACAAAATATCTCCCTTACAGGCCACTAGGATGGGGCCAGCAATACGTCACGCAACTAGCAAACTGGCCGGTTTAGATGCTAGGACAAAATTCTTGGTACTAATCAGTGATGGAAGACCGCAAGATAGGGGATATAGCAGAGAAGGTGTCGAAAAAGAATATGCTATACATGACACCAGAATAGCTTTAACAGAAGCCCGAAGAGACGGAGTCACACCGTTTTGCCTAACTGTAGACAAAGAAGGACATGACTATCTAAGAGCTATGTGTCAAGATATGGGATACGAGGTCTTGGCTGATATTAACAACTTACCTAGAAGATTACCTGCTCTATACAGACATCTCACGGTTTGATAAAGAAACTGTTCTTGCTAAAATTAATTAGCTACCAATTTTAGCAGTGTCATAAGTGCCTCATTAGTGGCTCTTTGTTTCACTAAAAGCCTCTCCTGAGGTAAATTCAGTTCTTTAACGTTGGTACCAGCAGTAGATGATATACCAATATACACTTTGCCTACAGGCTTATCTTCAATAGGTGACGGGCCTGCCACACCTGTGGTTGATATGCCAATGTCAGAACCCACAAGGTCTCTAATTGATCTTGCCATATCCGCTGCAACTTCCGAACTAACAGTACCGAATTTATCTATCAAATTACTGTCAACACCGAACGCTTGTTTTAAGGCTGCTGAATAGGCAACCATGCCACCTTTGAAATACCCAGAACTGCCAGGGGTTTGCGTCAATGCATTGCATAATAAACCTCCTGTACAAGATTCCATGACAGCAACCGTGAGATTATTGTTTAATAAATTACTCGCTAAAACGCTCTCAACAGTATCTTGGTCAAATCCCCATATGAAATCCCCAATAGATCCATCTAATTCTATTTCCAGTTTCTCAAGCGATGATTTAGCCTGTTGTTCGCTCCCAGATGGAACCCTAATTCTCACGTCTACACCAAGGGGTTGGGCATACATTCCCCATTCAAATCCAAAAGAATCAATAATACCCGCGATCTTCTCATTCAAAACAGATTCACCCAAACCGTAGGTTCTTATATTCCTAGTGTATATTAATGAATCGTTGTACCTCTCAAGTAATGAAGGAACTACTTTGTCTTGCCACATTCTGTGCATCTCTCTTGGGGGACCAGGCATAACAATCAAGTCCTTGCTATCTATATTTACCCACCAGCCCGGAGCCGTACCCATTTCATTCTTTATACCATGAGCAGAAGGAATCAAATTAGCCTGTTTTATATTTGTATCAGACATGTTTATTCCTCTCCTGCTGAATATTTTCCTTATGTCTTCAAGAGAGTCTTGATCAATGTACATGGGTTCATCTAACAATTGAGATATTGATTCTCTGGTGATATCGTCATCAGTGGGCCCCAGCCCTCCAGTTGTTATTATTATATCTGAACGGTTAATGGCTTCTTTCAGAACAGAAACGAGTTCTTCCTGATTATCTCCAACCTGAGAAATGCGAATCAACGTAACGCCAATCTTTGGTAGTTCTTTTGCAATATAGTTAGAATTGGTATCTACCAATTCTCCCATAAGGAGTTCTGACCCGATGGCTATAATGTCTGCTTTAAAAATGTCTAAGGTCTCCCTCAAAGAGCAATAATTATTCGAAGTATTCGGCTGAAGCGGATTCTATCCCTTCAACCCATCCAGCGTTTACGGTAAATACATCTGCAATTATGTATTCACCTCTTTCGGTTTGAACGAAATAATTATCTCCACCTTCAGTCTTATCACCTATTCTAAATCTGTATTGTGAAACTTCGACTGCCTCCTCAAGTTCGTCTTCAATATCTAGCCTTTCAGTTTGAACAAACACTACCATAGAAGGATTCTGTAATCCGTATTGAGCAACTCCTATTGGTTCATATGCTTCTATGACCTGAGTAGGTTTCCCAAAGGCGCTCAAAACTTTCGCCATGGAGGTTTCTTGAATTTCAATAGGCTGATTGTCTTTTCCTAAGAATTGCCATGAATTGGATTCTTTATCCTTGAAAAACGCAATACCCTTGTATCCTTCATCTGGATTTCCTCTAGTTATCTTGATTTGCGTAATTGCTTCTACTTCAATATCGTATAACCATTCAGGATAGGGTGGTTCCTCCAACAATCTGGTCATCACTTCTTCCCATCCAGAAAAGATAGTGAAAACTTCGTTAGTGTTATCGATCTGAACATAAGTGTTTTCGCCATCTGGTGTATAAGACCCAATCAATATTCCTATCTCATTACCACTTTTCAATCCTATATCTATATTTAAGATGGGTTCAGCTAAACCATACTGAGACAAGTCACTTGGGTTAGAATCAATCAATCTCCGACTCTTCGGACCGCTGAGTAGAAGGTCCACTCCGATCCAACGATCCAGGCCAACCGGATATCCATCCGGTTCTCCTATATGCCAATGCTCATCATCACCTAGTGAGAATTTTGCCTTCTCTCCTGTTCTGTCAATTTCTATTGTGCTTATATCTGCCATATCTACACTGTAAAACCATGGGGCATCAACTTTGGCTTCTGGTTGGACTTTAGCCTGAACAAAAAATACATAACCTGCAACCATTAAAAGCAGCACAACTAGAATGATGGAAGTGCGAATATTCATAAGTAAGCTTTATCTTCTCCGCCACCAAGCTATAACAGCCAGCATTATTATTCCGCTTGGGACAAAAAACCAACTAGAATATCGTATGAAGTCAAATTCTTTAGGGTCTATAACTAACTGACGGAAGGCCTGGGGTTTTGCTCTAATTGATATTAGGTCATAGTTCTTGGTCAACCAATCAACAGAGTTCAAAAAGAAATCCCCGTTATTTAATGCCCTGTAGTATTTATTAGAAGCAAAATCCGAATCACCGAAAACTATTATATGAGTTGTAGGTATTTCTTCACCAATATCCACCTTTGGAGTCTCTTGTCCAACCATAGCAATAGATTCGATAGCCATAGCAAGAGGGAAAGGTCCGTTTACCACAGCAGGATCGGAACAATTCATATCATCTTGTTTCATAGATATACAACTAACCAAAGAAGTTGCTGCCAAAGGAGTATGTGTTATATTAATTTCATCCGGGTTAGGTGGTAGACCCTCAGGTGCGCGGTCTATCACATCTACAATACCTGTTGCTTCAACAAAAAATGTATCGTCCAGAGGTTTTGTAATTTGATGATCCGCAAGATAATTGGCTCTCCTAACTATAGGGCTCCGTGGGTCACTATTCGCTGAACTTGCTTCGTCAATGATGGTTCCTTTTGGCAAATGTATGCCCCATTTATTAAGCAATTGGTTCATCTGTGAATCAGCAGCGTCATCTATCAAAAACAGTGCTCTTCCACTATCCTCCAAATACGCCTCTATCTTTGCCCTCTCATCCATTAGTATGCTGCTCCTTGGCCCAGCTACTATAAGCACTGCAGCGTCATCAGGAACAGACTCCGATTGCTTCAAATTTAGAGACTTAACTATGTAGTTGTCACCAACTAATCCGGCCCGCGCTAAACCAAAACCTTCGCTCTCTATATCACCGTCATCGATATTTTTTTCCCCATGGCCAGTAAGCATGTAAACGATTTTCTGTTTTTGCCCTGTGGCTATCAAAACGGCGCTAACTAAATCCTGCTCCGACAACACTAGATTTTCCCCAAAACTTGTAGGTGATAAGATGTGGGGGTTCGATTCAGAATCAGGAACCTTGAAAACTATTGACGGATATTCTTTAACTCCATCTCTCCTGGCTAAAGAGGGTTTTAAATCAGGATCCACAAATTCGAAAGTGAAGTCTTTATTCCTTTTATTGAATTCAAAGAAGAAATTATCTGCCTGTATCCTTATTTGCTCCTGAATGACCTGCTCTGGATCTGAATAAACAGTCGCTTGCACTGGTTTCTTTAATTCCTTCAACACTTTTAGAGTCTGAGGAGCTAATGTAAATTGTTTAGTGGCCGTAAGGTCTACTCTTACTGAGTTTTGCAAAGAAATATATCCTAATAACATCAAAATAGCCCCAAAAGCGAATACCATTACCAGAGTGTTTATAGCATACCGCCCCGTTCTTGCAACCACGGCGTTTTTCACTTGTGAAAGATGGGTTAATGTAGATACTGTGAGCATCAATACAGAGAGAATAATGTGAACGTTACCAGCTGCCTCTAAATCAGGTACTGCCAAAAGTAGCAGTACTCCAACAGCTAACATAACCAAACCAGACAAAGACAAAACGGCACCAGAAGAAACTATCCAACCAATAACCTTATTGTTGCTGTCGGAGTCTGTCTCACTATTACTTCTTCTTCTGTCTACGCTCATTTACCTCCACCTCCTAGATTCCAATGAACGTATAGTCAAAAACAACATGAAAGAAGTGAACACAAAGTAATACACAATATCATGAGTATCAATTACACCTCTGGCAAAACTTTCTAAGTGATTGGTAAGAGATATATGCATAACCATATCGGCAATCGTACCTGTCAAATAAGTAGATGCCAAATCAATTATTGATAATATAAGAAGTACTCCCATGGCAAGCACTGCTGCAACAATTTGGTTGCCTGACAAAGAAGAGGCAAAGATACCGACCGACAATGTAGCCATTCCATACAAAATCAACCCTATATACCCACTAAGTATAGGGCCCATATCTGGTGATCCAAACCAAGTCAAAATTAACACTAAGTAAAGAGTCGGTATTAATATGGAGAGTAGACTTGCCATGGATGCTATAAATTTCCCGAGAATTATTTCATAATCCCTTACTGGCGATGTCATGAGGAGCTCTAACGTGCCTAGCTTTTGCTCCTCAGAAAGGAGTCTCATAGTCAATATGGGAGCAAGCAAAGTAAATATGAGTGTGCTCGGAAATATAAATCCCCTTATGGTGGCCTCAGGCAATACCCCGCTTACACTCGTAACAAAATAATACGCTGCCAAGGCCGAGTACACAGCCATTATTATATATGCCATGGGTGAAACGAAATATATCTTTATTTCCTTCCAAGCAATAGTCGTAGTGTTTTTCATTTAGTTCCAGACTCCATGTCAGTTAATCTTAAGAAAATTTCCTCTAAGCTCATTTGGATTGGCTGAAGCCGGAGTAAGCCCCATCCCCGTTCATGAACTAAATTTGATATTTTTTCCCTCAAATCCGCTCCGTGTGGAGTTTCAATCAAATAAATGCCCACCCCATCTCTATCAACTCTATTAACTTCTAGAACACCTTCCATACTTCTAATGGCAGGCATTACGTCAGATGCCGGACCTCGAATATCCACTTCTAGTTTTTCTGTAGCTCTTAGCCGTTCCGATAAATTATCTGGCCTATCTATAGCTACCACTTGACCCTCGTGAATGATTATCACTCTGCTGCAAACCATACTTACCTCTGGCAATATATGCGTACTAAGTATAACTGTTTGATCACCACCAAATCCTTTGATCAAATTTCTGGTTTCTACTACTTGAATTGGGTCTATGCCTACGGTTGGTTCATCCATTATAAGAACATCAGGTTCGTGAAGTATAGCTTGGGCAATACCAGTCCTTTGCCTGTAACCTTTGGACAATTTGCCTATCAAAGTATGTTGATACTCCTCTAGTCTGCAAATGGCAATCACATCGTCTATCCTGCGTTTTAACCATTTTGAATCCATACCACGAATACTACCCATAAAAGCCAAGTAATCTTCTACACTCATTTCGGTATACAGCGGGACAGTTTCAGGAAGATATCCGATATGCTTTCTGACTTCCAACGAGTCGTCAACAACGTCCAAACCAGCTATTTTGACAGATCCATAGGTGGGAGGCATGAACCCAGTCAAAATCCTCATCGCTGTAGTCTTTCCTGCTCCATTTGGCCCCAAAAATCCCAGAACTTCACCTTTACCAACGGTAAAGTTGATGTCTTCTATGGCAGGAAAGTCACCATAATATTTGGTGAGACCCGTCACTTCTATCATAGGTACGCTGTTAGAATCTTCCATAATCTACCTTTCGGGTATATCCGATTATCGCTGATAAAACATGATGGATTATATTGCAATGGTTTTGTCTGTTCAAGTACCAAAGAATTATGACACACATAAATAGCTTAGCAAATCTATAATTGCAGTACTGTAAACTCTTGGATATAATCTGTAGTAATCATGTATGAGTTAATAGATAAGGCCAGAAAATATATTCCACTCGACAATATGCCAATGATTGAAGAGGCATTAGATTTTGCCTCAAACGCTCATCTTGGACAAAAACGGTTGTCTGGAGAGCCTTTTATTGAACACCCTATCAAAACTGCAATGTTCCTAGCAGATCTAAATCTCGACGCCACCACGCTAACAGCGGCTATTTTGCATGATGTTATAGAAGACTGTGATGTAGATATAGTCGAGATCCAAAACAGATTTGGTCCAGATGTTAGCGCACTTGTAGATGGAGTTACGAAACTAAGCAAGATCGAGACCCTGAACAATGAACATGTCCGTTCTAACAACTACGACAACGGACAATCTGAAAATATCAGAAAAATGCTGGTAGCCATGGCAAAGGACATTCGAGTTGTACTTATAAAACTAGCGGACAGACTTCACAATATGCAGACCTTGCATGCTCACGCAGAACAGAAAAGAAGAATAATAGCTCAAGAAACTCTTGAAATATACGCTCCATTGGCCCATAGATTAGGTATGTGGGATATAAAGTGGCAGTTGGAAGATCTATCTTTTGAACATGTTGCTCCTATCGACTACAAGAAAATGTCTGACCTTGTCGCATCGAAACGCGAGGAACGGGAAAGATTTATAACTGAAAAATGTAACATCATCTCAAAAAAATTAAACGAGGCTGGCATAAACGCCGAAGTTTCTGGTCGACCAAAACACCTTTATAGTATCCATAAGAAGATAGAAAAATATAGTAGCCAAGGTAAGGAATTTAGCCAAATTTACGACCTGTTGGCTATAAGAATATTGGTAAGGGATTTGCAAGAATGTTACAGTGCGCTGGGTGTTGTACACAGCATATGGCACCCTATTCCCGGAGAGTTTGATGACTATGTAGCCAATCCAAAACAAAATTATTATATGTCACTACATACCACCACTATGATGGATGGGAAAACACCTCTGGAAATACAAATTAGAAGCTATGACATGCATCAAGTTTCCGAATACGGAGTAGCCGCTCATTGGAAATACAAAGGCAACCAAACCAAAGATATGGCATTTGAAGAGAAAATGTCCTGGATGCGTCAGTTATTGGAGTGGCAAAGAGAAGTTTCGGGAACAGATGAATTTATGGAGTCAGTGAAAACAGATATATTCCAAGATCAAGTTTTCGTATATAGCCCTAGAGGTGATGTGTTGGCGCTACCTGCCACAAGTACTCCAGTAGATTTTGCATATCACGTACACACAGACCTTGGCCATAGATGTATTGGAGCCAAAGTTAATGGGAAACTGGTTCCACTGTACACTATGCTCAACAACGGTGACACTGTAGAAATAATAAGAAACAAGACCAGTAAAGGCCCTAGTTTAGATTGGTTAAACACCAACTTAGGGTATACCAATACCGCAAACGCCAGATCCAAGATACGCTATTGGTTTAGGAGGCAAGAGAGGGATTCTAACGTACAAAGAGGGAAAGAGATCCTCGCCAAGGAAATGAGAAGATTAAACATGAAAATGGACGAAGAGGAAATAACTAAACTCTTAAGATTTGACTCTTCTCTTGATCTGCTTTTGTCCCTCGGCAACGGAAGCTTAAGTTCGTACCAACTGGCAACACGCCTAACGTCTAATGACATAAAAACGGTTGAAGAAGTAACGGAAAACCCCATAATAACCTGGCCATCATCTGGTATAGAGGTACTTGGAGTTGGAGATCTCTTGACACGTGTATCTCAATGTTGCAGCCCCATCCCAGGTGACAAAATATCTGGTTATATAACAAGAGGAAGAGGGGTTTCAGTCCACAAATCTAATTGTCCCAACATAACAAATGAAACAGAAAAAGAAAGAATCATCGAAGTAGGATGGGCTAATAATGTCAAAAGATACCCAGTAAGATTAAGAATAGAAGCTTGGGATCGAGTCGGATTGTTACGGGATATAACTAATTTAGTGTCTCAAGAAAAGATTAATATAGCTTCTGTAACCACAACGGAACACGAATACAGCAGTTGCTCGATATATTTGACTATACACACCGAAGGAGTAAGCCAGTTAAGCAGATTGTTTTCTAGACTCGAAGCAGTAGAAGCTGTATACTCAGTAACTCGTAGTAATTCCAGGAGAGAAAATACTGAGAACAAGAAAGTTTCAACAGGATAAAAGGAGGTGCAGATTTGCCTAGTGACAAATCCGCCAGAGTTTCAGAAAGAAAAAGTTTAAGAAATAAACCAGTTGTGGCATCTACGCGCACGCTGATCAAGAAAGCCGAATCCCTAATCGAACAAGGTGATATTGAAAACTCTTTAGAGGCAACTAGAGACGCCCTCCACCATCTGGACAAGGCTGCAACAAAAGGGGTTATACACAAAAATAATGCCGCAAGACG
>CAZNWQ010000010.1:0-3225 GCA_964576965.1 uncultured Dehalococcoidia bacterium | reverse complement strand
ATCTGGACAAGGCTGCAACAAAAGGGGTTATACACAAAAATAATGCCGCAAGACGAAAATCTCGCTTGGTATCCAAACTCAACAAACTTCAATCCCCGTAGTAACTATGGATCCCAAAGATATACCCGCTAAGCCCGCTGTGCAAGATTCAACTGGACCAATGAAACGCCATAGGTGGTCGGGACTTTGGATGGGTTGTGCCAGTGGCTGGGGTTTGGCTTGGCTGCTGTGGGGCATACCACTGGGCGTATTCCCTCTATTTCTGGGGATTACGATGGAAGTTATTGCCAGACGTCGTCTATCAGAAAATGCGGATCCTAAAACCAGGAGTCATAGATGGTCAGCATTCTGGAACGGTGTGGTGATAGGCATGGGTTTGGGATGGATACTTGTACCGAAAATAGAAGGTAATTCTTCAACCATAATTATAATGGGCTGCTTCCCTATCATTTTGGGGGCAATAATGGAGATAATAGGCCACCGCAGGATAGACAAAGGAGACTAATTCACATTTGATTCAGCACTTGTCTTTGAAAATTGCTGATACTGGCTTGTAGATGATATGGAAAACTGCTAATATGCTGAGCGTTATAAAGGTGTAACGCTAAAGTGTGAGAGGTACGGTAATTTGTCAAAAATTAATGTCGCTATAATAGGAGCAGGCAACTGTGCCTCTTCCCTAGTTCAGGGAGTTTATAAATACCAAGAAACTGCGGAGGATGAATTCATCCCCGGGCTTATGAACCCAACTTTAGGCGGTTATCACATATCCGACATAAACTTTGTCGCGGCTTTTGATATAGATAACAACAAAGTCGGCAAAGACCTGTCAGAAGCAATATTCACTTCTCCAAACAATACAGTCAAATTCACAGACGTTCCAAACATGAACGTTCCAGTAGAGAGAGGTATGACACATGATGGACTGGGTAAATACCTGTCTCAAGTTATCGTCAAGGATTCCAGTTCCACCGCAGATATAGTGAGCATCTTAAAGGAAAGAAAAGTGGATGTGGTAATCAACTACTTACCAGTTGGCAGTGAAGAGGCTACAAAATGGTACGTAGAGCAAGTATTAGCTGCCGGCTGTGGATTTGTAAACTGCATACCGGTTTTTATTGGCAGAGAAGACTATTGGCAAAAACGATTTCAGGACAAGAATCTCCCCATAATTGGTGACGACATAAAATCACAATTTGGAGCAACTATAACCCATAGAGTGCTGACGAGATTAATGAGAGAACGAGGAGTGAAATTAGAAAGAACTTATCAGCTAAATTTCGGTGGTAATACAGACTTTTACAATATGTTGGAACGAGAAAGACTAGAATCTAAAAAAATCTCCAAAACCAATGCGGTTACTTCTCAATTAGATTACGATCTGGGTGCCGACAACGTCCACGTAGGCCCTAGTGATTATGTCCCGTGGCTAGAAGATAGGAAATTTTGCCACATACGTATGGAAGGTCGCACATTTGGCGATGTGCCAATAAACTTAGAACTGAAATTGGAAGTTTGGGATAGCCCTAACTCTGCTGGAGTAGTGGTAGATGCGGTAAGATGTTGCAAACTAGCACTCGATAGAGGAGTTGGCGGTAACTTGACTGGTCCTTCTGCATATTTCATGAAGTCACCTCCAATACAATATTCTGACGATGAAGCTCGCCAGATGGTTGAAAGTTTTGTAGATCAGAACTAATAAACTCTAGTTTCTGGAATCGGGGTAATCCCAAATGAAAATCGGCCTAGTTTCCCCCTACGACTATGCTTATCCTGGGGGGGTTATGGCACACATCTATCACCTGAAACATGGCCTAGAAAAATATGGCCACCAAGTTAAAATCATTGCACCTCTCTCCGGCCCCCCTCCCAATTATTCTAGTAATGCTGGGTTGATTCCTCTGGGCAGATCAGTGCCTGTACCTACTGGTGGATCTACCGCCCGTATATCTTTATCCGTATGGTTACGACCAAAAATCAAAGAGTTGCTTAAACAGGAGGGGTTCGATGTTATACATTTACACGAACCACTGGCTCCCATAATACCTCTGCTTATTCTCCATCTATCTCAATCGGTTAATGTCGGAACTTTTCATGCATTCCATGGTAGCAGTAAAACTTATTTTTTTACTAAGTATTTGCTTAGAAAATGGTATAACAAACTGGATGGTAGAATCGCTGTATCACAACCAGCTTTAGATTTTGTGAATAAACATTTTCCTGGAACCTACGAAGTTATACCCAATGGCATAGATTTCAATAGATTTGCGAATCCTAAGAGAAAAATAGAAGATTACCAAGATGGCAAAATAAATATATTGTTTGTAGGTAGAATGGAAAAGCGTAAAGGATTAAAATATCTATTAGGAGCGTACAGTAAACTCAAATGGCAATATCCAAATAGCCGACTGATAGTGGTTGGGCCAGGAAATCCCGAACCTGACTGTTACAGATTAATTGCTGAACGCAATATAGAAGACGTTGTCTTCGTCGGTGGAGTGTCTTCGGAAGATCTGCCTAGATATTATCAAGCAGCAGATATATTTTGTTCCCCGGCGACCAGTGGAGAAAGTTTCGGCATTGTATTATTGGAAGCAATGGCATCTGGTAAGCCTATAATCGCCTCTAATATAGAAGGATATTCTTCGGTAATGTCCAATGGAGATGAAGGACTCTTGGTTCCACCGAAAGATGAAGAGGCACTGACAGAAGCCTTGTCCAATCTAATAAAAGATCCATCCCTAAGAGAAAAGCTTGGTACAAATGGATTCTTGAAGGCACCAGGATATGATTGGTCAGTCGTAACCCAAAAAATCTTGGATTACTATGATTTATCCTATAAAAATAAATTCGGAAATGGCAATATTACTTAGAATACAACGAATGTATTCCTTTTTATTTTAATAAACTATGTTGAAGTCTTGGCAAGAATATAGAGAACTTAGTAGGTCCTTTCTTTCAAACTATATAGAAAGGCCAATAGCACGACTTTTTAATCGGCTTGGCTTCTCCCCTAATAAGATAACTATCCTTGGGTTGATACTTAATATCGTTACAGCTCATCAAATCATCCTTGGAAACTTCTTTCAATCTGGCATTCTACTTGTTATCGCTAGTTCATTAGACATGGTTGATGGCGCACTAGCTAGAATGCAAAATAAAGTCACGAAATCGGGAGCGCTACTAGACTCTTACGTAGACAGGCTATCTGAAGCTCTCATATTT